>JAZNYB010000218.1:0-4209 GCA_045594185.1 Faecousia sp.
CCTGTTGCTCAGCGATTCCGGGAGATCATAAGGGATCTGGGTCTGCGCCTTGATGTGGAGGATGAATTTAAGGCGACCCTTTGGGCTATGAAGCTGGGTGCGGGACAGGATTTCTGCGCCAGCCGGGGTGAGTATTTCAGCGCAAGGATCATGGCAGAGCTTTTGGAGCTGCCCTTTGTAGAGCCTGCCCACTGTGTCTTTTTTAACGAAGCCGGGCAGTTCGATTCCGAAGCCGCCAACGAGACCTTAAAAGCCAAGTTGCAGGGACTTTCAGGAGCGGTCATGCCGGGATTTTACGGTGGACAGCAAAACGGCGGACTTACCACCTTCTCCCGGGGCGGCTCGGACATTTCCGGTGCGATTCTGGCAAGAGCCTCCGGATCGGAGGTATACGAAAACTGGACAGATGTATCGGGAATTTTGACCGCAGATCCCAGAATCGTCCCCAATCCCGCCGGAATTACCGCTATGACCTATCAGGAGGTGCGGGAGCTTGCCTATTTGGGTGCAACGGTTCTCCACGAGGATGCCATTTGCCCCGCAAAAACCGCCAACATCCCCATTCACATCCGCAACACCATGTCACCTGAAGCAGAAGGCACATGGATCATGGCAACCTCGCCCCAGCCTGCCGGAGCCATTACCGGCATTGCCGGAAAGAAGGGCTATTCTGCCATTCAGGTGGAAAAGGAACGCTCCAACTCCGAGGTTGGTTATTGCAGAAGGATTCTGTCCTGTCTGGAAGAAAACGGTGTTCCCTTTGAGCATTTGGCGACAGGCATCGGAAGCGTTTCTCTGGTTGCCCCCACGGAGCTTTTGCAGCAGCACCGGCAGCAGCTTTTAGACGACATCCATGCCGCTGTCCACCCGGACACCTTGCAGATCGTAGACGGTCTTGCCATGATCGCCGTGGTCGGCAGAGGCATGGCTGGCAGACCCGGGGTTGCGGGACAGCTTTTCGCCGCCGTGGGACAGGCTGGGGTCAATGTACGCATGATCGATCAGGGCAGCAAGGAACTAAATATTGTGCTGGGCGTGGACGAAGGGGATTTTGAAAAGGCCATGAATGCCATTTACGGCGCTTTTTTCAGAAATGACCGCCTTGCAAAAGATGCTCATCCCTGATATAATGCGGACGGATACAAAGAAGTTCCCATAACAGATTCATAATCCATCCCGAAGGGATGCCAAAATTATTCACTATTCATTATTCACTATTCACTATTATATAAGGAGGACACACATTATGGCAGAAATCAAAAAGATCCCTGAGCGGCACGAGATCGACCCCGCCGACAAGTGGGCAGTTGAGGACTTATACGCCACCGACGAGCTTTGGGCTGCGGATCTGGAAAAAGCGCAGGCAATGGTTCAGGAGATGGCGGCCTTTGCGGGCAAGCTGTGCGCAAATGCCGGCAATCTTCTTTCCTATCTGGAAAAGCTGGAAGCCTTTGATGTTCTGGGCAGCCGTCTTGCCAACTACTGCATGCGGAAATCCGACGAGGACACCAGAGATCCCAAGTATCAGGCCATGAAGGGGCAGTTCATGTCCGCTTTCGTCGCCGCCAATGCCGCCACCAGCTTTGAGACTCCCGAGCTTCTGGCTTTGGAGGACGATGCTCTGGAAGCCTTCTTTGCCGCCGAGCCCAAGCTGGAGAAGTTCCGCCGCTACCTGTGGAACATTCGCCGCCGCAAGGCTCATGTGCTCTCCCCTGCTGAGGAAAAGCTCCTTGCCGCCGCCGGAGAGATGGCCCACTCCCCCTCCGATATCTACGGTCTGTTCGCCAACGCGGATATGAAGTTCCCCGATGCCGTGGACAGCCAGGGCAACAAGCATCCCCTTAGCTCCGGCACTTTTGTCGGTCTGGAAGAAAACCCCGACCGGATTCTCCGTCAGAGCGCGTATGAAACGCTGTATGGCACTTTGGCTGGCTTCAAGAACACTGCCGCCGCGATTTTGGCTTCTCAGGTAAAGCAGCTTCAGTTCTTCTCCACCGCCCGGAAGTATGATTCCCCCATGCAGGCTTCTCTGGATGCCACCAATGTCCCCACCTCCGTTTACTTAAACCTCATTGAAGCCGTCCATCAGAACATGGACAAGATGCACCGCTATGTGCGCCTGCGGAAAAAGCTTCTTGGTGTAGACGAGCTGCATTTCTACGATGTCTATATGCCTCTGCTGGCGGATGTGGACAGCGAGATCCCCTTTGCTGAAGCCAAGGAAACCGTGTACGATGCCCTTGCGCCTTTGGGCGAGGACTATCGGAAGATTTTGAGAGAGGGCTTTGACAACCGCTGGATCGATGTGTACCAGAATGTGGGCAAGCGCAGTGGAGCATACTCTGCCGGTGCAGCGGTGCATCCCTATGTGCTTCTGAACTACTCCGGCACGCTGGACAGCCAGTTCACTCTGGCGCACGAAATGGGTCACGCCCTGCACTCCTATCTGTCCAACCGCACGCAGGCTCCTTTGGACGCGGACTATGTGATCTTTGTAGCCGAAGTGGCTTCCACCTGCAACGAGGCTCTGCTTATGGAGCATCTTCTGAGCAAGACCACGGACAAGAAGGAGCGGGCTTACCTCATTAACCATTTCCTGGATCAGTTCAAGGGGACTTTGTACCGTCAGACCATGTTCGCTGAGTTCGAGCTGAACATCGGCCGCATGGCGCAGGAGGGCAAGACCCTGACCGCAGAGGTTCTGTGTGCTGAATACCGCCGGCTGAATGAAATGTACTTCGGATCTGACATGGTGGTTGATGATTACATCGCCATGGAATGGGCAAGAATCCCCCATTTCTACTACAACTACTATGTATTCCAGTACGCCACCGGCTACTCTGCCGCCATCGCTCTGTCCCGGAAGATCCTTGCCGAGGGCGAGCCTGCCGTAAAGGCCTACTTAGGCTTCCTGTCCGGCGGCTGCTCCAAGAGCCCCATTGACCTGCTCAAGGGCGCAGGGGTAGACATGACCACGCCCGAGCCCATCAATCAGGCTCTGGAACTGTTCGGCAAGCTCCTGGACGAGATGGAAGAACTGACCAACGGCTAATATGGCAGACATTTTCATCCCCACCTTGCACAGCTTCGCCATGAACAACATTTTCACCGGCTCGCTGGGCCTTCTCCGCTTCCGCGTTAAGCCAAACATCACCATGAACGGCAAAGAGGTCAATGCGGAAGAAAGCTCCATGACCGCGGAGTTTTGGCACGGGCTTTTCTGCTACGAAAAAAGCGAAATGGAAGGCAGCCGGGTGTTCCCTCTGACGGAAGATGGACGAGCCGAAATGAAGGCATGGCTGGAAGAACAGGTAACCAAATAACCCATTTGCTCCCCGGAGGTCATCTTCGGGGAGTTTTTTCATTTCGGGCAGCAAATGCCGGTTCACCACCAGTTTTTGTTTTCCGATACAGATTTGTCGCTCTTTGATAATTTCTTATTGACTTTCGATAATTTATATGCTATCCTCTATGCAAACAGGAGGTGCTTTCCATGAAATACCAAAAAAGCGCGAAAATCACCCTTTGGACGGTGCGGTTCTTTATGCTGTGCCTGTTGGGGCTTGTTGTTTCCGCTCCCTGGATCGCTTACTGGTATGCTGACCTGCGCCATTTGGGGGCTGTCCGCAGCGATCTTCTTCTGGCGACCTTTTATGTATGCGTGCCGGCGGCGGCTTATGCTTTGTGGGCAATGCACCGGCTGCTGCTTCGCTTCATTCAAAAGGATGTTTTCACCAAGGGCAATGTCCGTCTGGTACGGGGGATTTCCCTGTGCTGCGCAGTGGTGGCTGTGGTGACAGCTTTGGGCGCGCTGAATTATCCGCCCTTCATCTTTATCACCGTACTCATGGCGTTTCTCTTTCTGGCGGTAATGGTGGTTTCTCATGTGCTGGAGGCTGCCACTGCCATCCGGGAAGAAAACGATCTGACCATTTGAGTTAGTGCCCATGGGAATCATTGTGAATTTAGATGTGATGCTGGCAAAAAGGAAAATGTCCTCCTTGGAGCTGGCAGAAAAGGTTGGCATTACCCAGGCGAATCTCTCCATCTTAAAAACCGGAAAGGCGAAGGCAGTTCGTTTTTCCACCCTTGCCGCCATCTGCCGGGAGCTAAACTGCCAGCCGGGAGATTTGCTGGAATTTGTGCCTGAGGAGGAAGATGCCATATGAAGAAAAAGTTGATAAAAGTAGTCATTCCCCTTATGATCGT
>JAZNYB010000219.1:0-3412 GCA_045594185.1 Faecousia sp.
TGACCGGCGGGAACAGGAAAAAGGGGATTTCCCCGGTAGAAGTGCAGCTCAAGGCTTCTCAGACCGGCTTTTCCGGCAGAGGGGTACGGCTGGTGCTTACCTTTCTGGTTTCTGCCGCAGCGGTCATGCTTACTTGTCTCCGGCAGTGGAGCGGTTTGGCGGATTATCCCCATTACGGACTGCTGAATTTGGCAGAGCTGGGACTGTTGATTTTATGCGCCCTGCTAACAACGGATGTTCTGTTCATGGGAAGAAGCTCCCCCGCAAAGCAAGGGGCGGGCTTCCGGCTGCTTGTGGCTTTTGAGCTGATACTGGCTGTTTCCTGTGGCTTTTTGTCGCTGGATCTGCCGGAAACCGGTTTTTCCTCACAGGTCGCTCTGGTTTTATCCTTTGGCTTGCTGGGTGTTCAGCTTGGATGCCGGGGAACGAGGGATACCATGGAAGCGGCGCGGGGCTGTAAGGAAGGAAACACTTTATTCCACGAACCGGAGCTATATCGGAAATTGCCGGGAATGATCTCAGGAAAAGGAAGCACGGCTTCGTTTTTGCGGGAGAATGAAGGAAAGCCCCTACCCCAAAGGGTGGTGGAGGTATACGGTGTTCTGGTTATTGTGATCTCTTTGACCGGGGCAATGCTGATCCCCCACGAAAGTATCAGGGAAATGCTCAGAAATGCTCTTTTGATTTCTCTGGCAGGTACACCTCTTTGCGGCTTGCTCCTTTGGACTCGTCCATGGTCCATTCTGGCTTCCAGACTGGGACAAAAGGGCGCGGCTCTTTATGGCTGGAGCGGAGCAAGCCGGACGGCAAAAAAGCTGGCAGTTCCCATATCCGACAGGGATCTGTTTTCCCCGGACAACATGAAGCTCAACGGCGTTAAGTTCTTTGGAGGCGTAGACCCGGATCGGGTGATCGCATACGGTGCTTCCCTTATGGACTTGGCGGGAGGCGGTTTGAAGGAAATTTTCAGCAGACAAGCCGGCCTGAGAGGACTGAAAAGCTATGAAGTCTCCCGCTTCCGGCGGCATGAATCCGGAGGTGTCAGCGGAGAGATCGGAAAAGACTCCGTGCTGGTGGGTACATTAAGGTTTATGCAGTCCATGGGAGTGGGGATGCCTGCCGGGACAAAGGTAAGTCAGGCGGTGTATGTTGCCATCAACGGAGATTTGGCAGGCGTGTTTGCCATCAATTATGGGGTTTCCCGCAGTGTGGCTGAGGCTATGGCGAATTTGACTTCTTCCGGCAAGGCAGTTCCTGTGATCACCGCAAGAGATTTTATCATAACGGAATCCTTCCTGGGCTCAAAGCTCCGGATCAAAACGGACAGGCTGCAATTCCCCCCTCTTTCCCAGCGGGTCGAGATGGAGCGGAGGAAGCCCGGAGATGCGGGAAAGCCCTGTGTGCTTTATGGGGGCAGTAAATTTCAGGTCATGGTTTCGGCGGTGTGCGGCTGCAGGGCTCTGATGACAGCCTCCCTCTGGGGTGCGGTTCTGGCGATCCTTGGCGGCGTGCTGGGTATGACTGTGGCTTTCGCTGTGCTGCTGCATCCGGGAGCGGCTCTGTCTGGGGTGGATATTTTGCTGTACCAGCTCATCTGGGCAGCTCCGGGATGGATCTTAAGCGGCTGGACAAGGAATGTATAGGGCAAAAACGATCATAGCGCAATATCACCGGGATAGGCATTTGAACCGCCTGTCCCGGTGTTGTTTATCGTATTCTTAGCGGAAGATCAGGTATCCGGCAATGGCAAGCTGAAGGATCAAAATAGCGGGAATCCCGATGAAGAATTTGGGGTGCTTGGTCTTGTGTCGGAACCAGTACATCCCCGCAAGAGAACCAATGCTGCCACCCAGGGCGGCGACCAGCATCAGTGTTGCCTCCGGGATGCGCCACGCACCTTTTTTGGCTTTTTGCTTATCCACAAGCATAAGGACAAGCCCAAGGACATTCATTATGAACAGATAGACCGGGACAATGGTGCAGAGAAACTCTTTCATAAGCTTTAACCTTTCTTTGTGTGATAGTCTCAGATTTTGATGTAGGAGGATGCGACAATGGGGAAAACAGGAGTAATCGCGATTTTGGCTGGGCTTTTGGTGATGCTTTTTGGCTGCGGAGTGGAAGATGCCGGGGTTTGGGAGTATGTGACCGATGGTCAGGAGCAGGTGTTTTCTGTGGCTCCAAAATATGACATCGCCCTTGCCGTTCCTGCCGGGGCTGAGCTGGTAGAGGCGTTTTCCGGTGAGGGATACCAGTTCTACGCAGGGGAAGACGGGGATCTTACCATTACCACCCAGATCCTTCAGGCGGAAACCCCGGAGCTTTTGCTAAAGGAATTGACCGGTCAGGCAGCGGAAAAGCTCACAGTCATTACTACATGGCAGGACGATTTTCTACGGTACGATGTAAGCTGGGTCTGCGCCGGGGAAGAAGGGCTGCAGGTTTGCCGGGGTGTGGTTCTGGATGATGGCAGTCATTACTATGCTGTTACCACGGCGGCACCGGAAGCACAGGCGCAAGGGTGTTCCCAACAAATTGCGGAATGTCTTTCCGGGGTGCGGCTTACAGAAAATATGGATATAACCGTTACAGCTCCTTGATATAGCTTCCCTTTTCTGCCTTGAAGCCCATTTTTGCCATGTATTTGTCGTGGTGACCGGCAACATTGGAGCAGACCAGCTTCCTGACACCATAGGACGGCAGCTTTTCGTACAGGAATTTTCCCACAGAGCAGTCCCGATAGGTGGGGGTGCTGTAGTCCGCGACGATCTCCAGAGTGCCGTTGCCCAGATCTTTGGCAAGAAGAACACCGGCGGTCACCATGTTGCAGTGAACAAAATAGGCAACATTGGCATTGTTCTCCTCTGCCTTGAAGTGGGGGAAGTATTTTTGAATGTCGCTTTCGTAGAATTTCAGAAAAGCCTCCAGATATTTTTCGTCTCCGGTGGCAGGAAGGATGGAAAACAGGGTGTCGTGCCGGGTGAGCTTGATCAAAAAATAAATGTCAGTCAGGACGATGCAAAAGTTCATCACTGCTGTGGGGTAGGAGTGGGTCAGGGTGGCGTATATGGTAAAGATACCGGCACCAATGATGTTTATGACCCGCAGCTTCAGTGCAGAGGACATAGCGAAGGAAATCAAAACGATTGCCGAGGAAACATAACCCACAATTTCCAAAATGGTTTGATACATAGTAAGATCAGTCCTTTTTTGTGTTTGCACAGGCATTATAGCATCACTTTCCGGGAAATGCAACATTGCCCCCTACAATGACGGTGTCAAGTTGTTGTAGGATTTTTGAACAGCTCAAAAGTGGGTAGCACAGCTGCCAGTGGGTGTCAAGGGTAAAGTGAACGGCTAAAATGCTCATACAAAATAAAAATTTCTCTACTACGCCGCCCTTGACACCCAC
>JAZNYB010000220.1:0-29574 GCA_045594185.1 Faecousia sp.
CATGGAGCCCGGCGGCTCCAATGTGGCGCTGCAGGTGGGGGAGGAGATGTCTGTGAAGGACCTGCTGTACTGCCTGATGGTCAAGTCCGGCAACGACGCGGCCTCGGTGCTGGCGGTCCAGAACAGCGGCTCCATCGAAGCCTTCGTCGAGGTCATGAACCGGCGCGCCGCGGAGATGGGCTGCACCGGCACCCACTTCATGAATCCCCACGGACTGCACCATGAGGACCACTACACCACCGCCCGGGACATGGCAAAAATCTTTATGGCGGCTATGGAGCATGAAAAATTCCGGGAAATTTCCTCCACCACCCGCTATGAGATCCCCCCCACCAATCTGTGTGAGGACACCCGTATTTTAACAACTACAAACTATCTGATCGGAACGACCATTACCGCAACCTATTATGACAGCCGTGTCATTGGAGGCAAAACCGGCTTTACCACTCCGGCGGGACGATGCGTCATGTTTACAGCGGAAGAGGACGACCTGCGCTATTTGTGTGTTGTCATGGGGGCGGAAAATACCGTGACGGAGGAAACCACCATTTATGGCAGCTTCATTGTGGCTTCCGATGTTCTGGACTTAGGCTTTAAGAATTATACCTTCGCCCAAGTCCTGTCTCCCCTTTCCCCTGTGGCTCAGGTTCCCGTGGACGGTGCAACGGAATCCGTAGTTCTGGCTCCTTCGGAATCTGTCACCACTCTGCTTCCCGATGATTATGATCCCAAGCTTCTTTATACCTCCTATATTCTCAACTCCCCGGAGGGCTTGATCGCTCCCTTGGAGGCAGGACAGGTGGTTGGCACCGCGCAAAGATATTATGGCTCTGTTTGTATCGGTGAGGCACCCCTTGTCACCGTCACCGCCGTGGAAAAACAAACCCTTACCGCCGCGGAGCTGCTGGAGTTGCCGGAGATTCAGGAAAGCCCGTGGAAAAATGTGGTTATTATTTTGGCAGTGCTTTTCCTTTTCTTGATCTTACTGTTTTTCTGCTCCGCGTGGGTAAGATACCAAAACAAAAAACGCCGTCGCCGCAGAAGAAAGCAGGTGTGACCATGATGAACTGGGCAGAGCTGGAGCAAAGCTGCGCAGGCTGTACCCAATGCGGACTTTGTGAAAGCAGAAACAATGTGGTTTTCGGTGTAGGACCCAAAACGGCTGAAATCATGTTTGTAGGTGAAGGACCGGGACAGCAGGAGGATCTGCAGGGCGAGCCCTTTGTAGGTGCCGCCGGTCAATATCTGGATGAAATTCTGAACATTATTGGTCTGGGACGGCACAACTGCTATATCACCAATATCGTAAAATGCCGCCCACCCATGAATCGTGACCCTTCCGGGGATGAACAGGATGCCTGCATCGGATACCTACGCAATCAATTTGCCCTGATTCGCCCCAAAATGGTCATTTGTCTCGGGAGGATCGCCGCCATGCGTTTGATTCGTCCGGACTTCCGCATTACCCGAGAGCATGGTCAGTGGCAGAAAATAAACGGTGTTTGGATGACTGCCATCTATCACCCCTCTGCCCTTCTCCGTGACCCCTCCAAACGCCCGGAAACCTTTCGGGATCTTCTGTCCATTCGGGCAAAGCTCCGGGAGCTGGGACTTGATCCGGAGACAGCTATACAGGGCAATTAAAGTATTTATACAATCTGAAATGGGAGGTTTGTTCCATGAAGCGTTCAATCAGGCTGCTGGCACTGGTTCTGTGTGTTGTAACACTTTTGTCCGGCTGCGGCTTTTCTCTGGATTCTGTGCTGCCGGAAAAGCTCAAAGGATTATTGGGCGGTGGGGATATCATTTGCCAGGTGACCGAAAAAGAGGGTCAGCTTCTCACCGTAGAGGTGCTCTCCCCGGACAGCCATTACGATGAGGGAGACATTCTCTACGTACAGTACACCTCCATCACCGGAGGAAAAAGCATTTCCACAGGAGATATTATCACCTTCACCTATGATTATCTGGAGGGTGTCACCGTGAAAAACGACGAGCCTTTCATTCTGGCAGACAGCATTTCTCCCACGGAATACACACCACCGGAAACGATTGATGCCACGGAATAAGAAGCTAAAAAATCAGGGGAACGGATCAACCGAACCCCTGATTTTCTATTTTGCTTTGATATCAACATGGTATAATACCGTGCCTGCCTGATTTTGCTCGATTTGAATGTCGTAGTTCACATCCAAAAAGCCGCCTTTTTCATCGATCCGCACCTGAATTTTTCTGGCGCAAATGCCGATCATCAGGGCGCCGAAGTCCATTTGATATAAAGAATCGTAGCGTGTGTTTTCCTCAAAGATCATTTGGGACTGCAAAGTTCCTGTACGATCCAGCACCACTTTTCCGGGCTGTATATGAAATGTGGTGCAAACACCCTCCAAGCCGGTAAGCGCGCTTTCCTCATAGAAAATTTCCCAAACATCGCAACCCATAGAGCGCAGGAAGCCTTCCGTGGTAAGCTCGATCACCTCCGGCTCCTGCCCACCATAACGCTGCTCGCTGCGAATGGTCAACATAACAGGTATTTCCATGTTACTGATCCTCACAAGCCAGCTCGATGAGCTTGTCAATGAGATCCTGATAGGCGATCCCGCTGGCTTCAAAGAGCTTGGGATACATGGAAATAGAGGTAAATCCGGGCAGTGTGTTGATCTCATTGAAAACGACCTGCCCGCCCTCATAGGTCACAAAGAAATCCACTCTGGAAAGACCCTTTGCCCCAATGGCACTATAGACCCGAACCGCGGCCTGACGAACCATCTCCGCCGTTTCCTCGGAAATTCTGGCGGGAATATATGCCACGGAGGTATCCGTCACATACTTTGCCTCATAGTCATAAAAATCAGCACCGGAATCGATCTCGCCGCAAATGGACGCAACCGGGCAATCATTTCCCATAACCGCCACTTCCACCTCCCTGCCGAAGATAAACTCCTCCACAAGGATCTTTCTGTCATACTTACCGGCAAAACGCAGGGCATCTTCCAATCCTTTGCGATCCTTTGCCTTGGAAACACCTACGGAAGAACCCGTGCTGGCAGGCTTTACGAACATGGGATAAGAAAAGCGGTTTTCCAAGGAAGAAATGATCCGCTCCATATGGCTGCACAGGTCCGCAGTCCAAACCAGCTCCCACGCCGCCTGGCGAACCTTTGCCTTGTCCGCCACCAGCTTCGTAAGTGTCTTGTCCATAGCGACCGCGGAGGCTGCCACATGACACCCAACATAAGGGATGCCCGCCAGCTCCAAAAGTCCCTGAACTGTTCCGTCCTCGCCGTTTTCCCCATGCAAAACCGGGAAAACCACATCGATCCGCTGTTTTACCACGCTGCCTTCCTCAAAGGACAACAGACCCTGACCACGAACCGGAGAGATGGCAACCGGGCGGTTTCCCGGGTGAGACTGCCAAGCACCTGTGGGAAGCTGGCTGTAATCACTGCCACCAAACAAGATCCATTCCCCTGCCTTGGTAATACCAACGGGGTATATATCATATTTACTTTTATCCATGGTATTAAGCACGGACTCCGCAGAACGCAAGGAAACCTCATGCTCCGGAGAAATGCCCCCAAACAGCACACATACGCTTAATTTACCCATAATGATCCCTCATTTCCAAATCTAATACCAATATAATATACGCCATTGCCGCAAATAAAACAAGTCTTATTTTCAGGCGGCATTTTTTCTGTGGAATTTTCAAAATAATGTGATATAATGTGATGAGCTATTCTAACGCCCTGCCCATCACCGGGTCGAAAGGAGACGATACCATGCAAATCGAATTGACACCCAAGGAATTCAGACTTCTTCTGGATCTTGTCTATATTGGAAACTGGGTGCTGAACTCCACCCGGGGAGATGACCGCTTTCAGGACTACGACAGCATTGAAAGCAAGCTCTTTGGATTAAGCCGCCAACACGGAATGTCCGTCCTTGTGGAAAACACGGATGGTGTTTCAGTCCCCTCTCAAGCCTATGTCAGCGGCGGCATCCACGAAGCCATCGCGTACTATGAGGATAACATTTTTTATGAAATTCTGGCTGAGGAGCTAAGCCGGCGGGACATGGAGTATCCGGACATCACCGAGGAAAACTACGACGAGATCCTTCGCCGCATGAATGACTACATGGACGAATTTGAGTCCTCCGGCGTGGATCATCTGGTATTGGAAAGCGACCCACATTCCTGAACGAGAAATTTGAAGTGCGCCGCGGAATCGTCTCCGCAGCGCACAATTATTATGCTCTGAAATCCTCCGGTCGGGAATCCAAACGCCCAAAATGCCACAAAATAGCGTCCGCGATCCGCTTACAGGCGTTGCCGTCACCGTATGGATTGACCGCTTTTGCCATTTTTTCATAAACAGCCCGGTCATCCAAAAGCTCCTGAGTCAAGCGAACAATACGCGCTTGCTCAACACCTGCCAGCTTGACAGTGCCGGCTTCTATGGCTTCCGGTCGCTCCGTTTCCTTTCGCAGAACCAGAACAGGCTTTCCCATAGCGGGAGCCTCCTCCTGCAGTCCGCCGGAGTCTGTGAGGATCATATAAGATCTTGCCATAAGATTGTGCATCTGCGCCACATCCAGAGGAGCGATGAGACGCACCGTGGGCAGATCCCCAAGGTTTCTTCTGGCGCACTCCTGCACCACGGGGCTTAAATGCACAGGATACACGATCTCCACATCCGGATTATTCAGGGCAATGGTGCGAACCGCGGACATGATCGCCTCCATAGGCGCGCCGTAGTTCTCACGGCGGTGACAGGTTAAGGTAATGATCCTCTTGCCTTCATAATCCAAGCTGTCCAGAACAGGATCGCCAAAGACAAAATCCTTCCGGACTGTGGTTTTCATGGCATCAATGACCGTATTGCCGGTGATGTAGATCTCTCCGCTTACAGACTCCCTGCGAAGATTGTGGGCGTTGGATTCGGTGGGAGAAAAATGCAGGGTCGCAATATGCCCAACCAGAGTTCTGTTCATCTCCTCCGGGAAGGGGGAATACATATCATAGGTTCTGAGCCCAGCCTCCACATGACCCACAGGCACCTGATGGTAAAAGGCAGCCAACGCTCCTGCAAAGGTGGTAGAGGTATCCCCATGCACCAAAATCAGGTCAGGCTTTGCTTCCTGAATAACCTTCTCCATGCCCAAAAGGGTCTTTGTAGTGATTTTGGACAAGGTTTGCTGCTTTTCCATAATGTCCAAATCATAGTCCGCCTTGAGCCCAAAAATATCCATAACAGAATCCAGCATTTGGCGATGCTGACCTGTCAAACAGACGACACTTTCAAATTCCGGTCTGGAAGCCAGCTCCATGACCAAAGGTGCCATTTTGATCGCTTCCGGGCGAGTTCCGAATACGGACATAACCCGGAGTTTTCCCTCTGTCATTTCACATCTACCTCGCTTTTTGTTTCTGTTGTCTCTGTAGCAGGATCATCCTCCTGCCCCTGAGAACCGGAAGCGCCGGGTTTGAAGATCATGCGGAAGCCCAAAAGCCCAACCACCAAAATCGTACCAATGAGAAGCAGCGTCTTTGCCTCCCCGGAGGAGGTCAGCACCACTGCCGCAAGCCCCAGCATCGCGGTGAGCATATAGGTAATGGCGACTGCCTGTTTCTGAGAAAAGCCCATATCGATCAGGCGGTGATGGATATGCCCACGGTCAGCCTTCATGGGATTCTGATGTCTCGCCAATCTGCGAATAATCGCAAAGCAAATGTCGAAAATAGGAATACCCAGGATCAGGAAGGGCACCGCGAAGGAGATGATCGCATAGAGCTTAAACATCCCCTGTATGGAAAGGCAGGCAAGTATAAATCCCAGAAAGGTCGATCCGGTGTCTCCCATAAAAATCTTTGCGGGATTGAAATTGTAAGGCAAGAAGCCCAGGCATGAGCCTAAAAGTGCCGCCACAATAATGGCAATATTACTCTCCGCCACCAAAAGAGCGATGACAAGCTGCGTTGCCGCTGAAATGGCGGATACACCCACAGCCAGACCGTCCAATCCATCAATGAAATTGACCGCGTTGGTTATGGCAACGATCCAGATGATCGTCACGGGAATCGACCAGCTCCCAATATCCAAATATTGCACATTGCTGGTAAAGATCGGATTGGTGATATATCTGATGGTACATCCGTGACCCACCACAATACAGGCGGCAAGAATTTGAATGATAAACTTTACGGAAGCTCTTAAAGTCAAACAATCATCCAAAACGCCCAGCACCACAATAATAATACTGCCCAACAGAACGCCCCGGAGCTGCTGTGTAATGTCCCCGAAAATTAAAACCGTAAAGATAAATCCCAAAGCAATGGCCAGTCCACCCAATCGTGGGATCGGCTGCTTGTGCATACGGCGGTTATCCTTGGGAATATCAACGGCTCCAACCTTGAAAGCCATCTTTTTAATCACCGGCGTTGCGGCAAAGGCGATCAATGCCGAAACGATAATCGCCAACAGCAGCACTATATTATAGGGAAGTGTTTTCATACCTTCACCTCGGCAAGTGTAGTACCCGGCAAAAACCGCGTACCTTTATTTTTCTTAAAATTCTCCCCGGTATGCGTAAATACAGGAAAATACCAGAAAAAAGCAGAATTACAGGAGCTTCTCCAGTGCCGCCTGACGGACGCAAAGGCAGAAGATCTCCATGGCCTGCTCCAGCTCCTTCACCGGGGGCAGACTGGGAGCGATACGGATGTTGCTGTTCTGAGGATCGTTTCCATAGGGATAGGTGGCACCGGCAGCGGTCATAACCACCCCCGACTGAGCGCACAGCTCCAAAATGCGCTTTGCTGTGCCTTCTACGCCATAGTAGGACACGAAGTAGCCGCCGGTGGGTCTTCTCCACCAGCCCAACCCTCTGGGAGCAAGCTCCCGTTCCATGATATCCAGCACCGCGTGGAACTTCGGTCTGAGAATATCGCCATGTTTTTTCGCGATTTCCAGAGTTGTCTCTTTATTCTTCATGTACAGCACATGGCGAAGCTGGTTCAGCTTATCCGCAGAGATCATCTGAACGGAAAGGTGCTTTTCCAGATACTTTAAGCTCTCCTGTGAAGCCGCCAGCACGGAAATACCCGCACCGGGGAAGGTGAGCTTGGAGGTAGAAGCAAACTCCACCACCATATTGGGATTCCCCGCCGCAGCGCAAAGGCTCAATATGTCCTCAAAGGGAACAAAGGGGCCATCAAATTCATGGACACAATAGGCATTATCCCACATAATCAGGAAATCCCTGGCCGCGGGACGAAGGGCAGCCATGCGGTGCACCACCTGAGAGGAATAAATAATACCATCAGGATTGGAATACTTGGGAACACACCAGATGCCCTTTACAGCAGGGTCAGCCACAAGCTCCTCGATCATATCCATATCCGGCCCGTCGTCCTTCATGGGAACGGGGATCATCTCAATACCAAAAGAGCCGGTTATGGTGAAATGACGGTCGTAACCGGGAACGGGGCAAAGGAACTTCACCTTATCCAGCTTGCACCAAGGCTTCTCGCTGTTTACAAGGCCATGACACCACGCAATATTGATCACATTATACATCAGGGTCAGACTGGCGTTGCCACCAACGAAAATCTGCTCCGGAGAACAGCCCAGCACTTCCGCCCAAAGCTTCTTGGCGCAAGGCAAGCCGGACAGCTCGCCGTAGTTTCTGGCATCGATGCCATCCACACGGCACTGCTCGGTGCTGCTCAAAATCGTGAGCAAGCCTTCCATAACATCAAGCTGCTGCGCGCTTGGCTTTCCTCTTGCCATATTGAGACGAAGACCACGGCTTTTCCATTCCTCCAGACCGGCAACTACATCCGCATACTCCTGCCGTAACGCTTCAACGCTCATGGAATCATATCTCTGCATAACACAACCTCCATAACAAATAGTATATGGGTATTCTCTTACCGATGAATTATACCACAGATGTCTTTTCTTTGCAATGACTTCTTGCAAAAATGCCGGAAAAGTCTCCCGGAATTACCGTTCTTTGCAAATCTCTCTCCCCAATTGTATATAAATGTGTGTTCCTTTACATATTCTGAATAATATTCAGTGTATTTTCTGCAATCGCTCAGCAAAATGACTATATTATAAGGGGCTGTTTTTGTATATTCATCCAAATAAATTCTTGTGGCGTTTTTATCCTTGCAAGACTACATATTGTGTGGTATGATGTGCTAAACTACCTGATTGCGGCTAATAACACACTAGTCAGGTGAACAATCATTTGGAGATGATCATTATCATGAAAAAGAGTTTGCATCGTATTCTTTCGGCTCTCCTGGTGCTGGCCATGGTATTCAGCTTTGTCGCTGTTATGGTCCCCAGTGCGGAAGCTGCCACCTTTAGCTATAACACCGGCAAGCGTGGCACCACCTGCACCTCCCTCAGCTCTCAGGCAAAATCCTACTACAGCAGTTCTTACTCCTACAGTACGCTGTCCTCCAAGAGCTCTTCTTCCCTGAAGTCCAGCCTGAAGACTCTTATGACCAACACCCACACCTATAAGACTACTTACGCAAACCTTAAGACCTATACCAAGTATAGTGATGCCAATGCAGGCAGCTCCTCCAAGATCGTTGACTTCTATTCCTCCGCGACCTATTCCGGAACCTGGGACAGCGGTTCTACCTGGAATCGTGAGCATGTATGGCCGCAGAGCCTTGGCTCTTTCACCACCTCCAACTGCGGCTCTGACCTGCACCATCTCCGCCCCACAAATCCCAAGCTTAACTCCACCCGTAACAATCTCCCCTATGGCGAGGTTTCCGGCTCCTACAAGACCGCTACCACCTCCTCCGGCACAGTTGGCGGATACTATACCTCCGATTACTTTGAGCCTCTGGACAATGTAAAGGGTGACATTGCCCGTATTCTTCTGTATTGCTATGTCCGTTGGGGCGAATCCAACCTGACTGATGTCATCAAGAGCACCGATCTGCTTCTGCAGTGGTGCAAGGAAGATCCCGTGGATGCCTGGGAAATGGGCAGAAACGATGTTGTTGAGAATATTCAGGGCAACCGCAATGTTTTCATTGACTATCCTGAGTACGCCTGGCTGATCTTCGGCAAGAGTGTTCCCAGCATGACCACTCCTTCCGGCAATGCCGGTGGCGGCTCCTCCAGCGGCGGTGGCTCCAGCTCCGGCGGCGGCAGCAGCACTACCACCTACACTGTTACCGCAACCACCAATAACAGCAGCTATGGTACTGTTTCCGTCTCCGGTTACACCATTACCTGCTCCCCCAAGAGCGGCTATGAAGTAAGCACCGCTTATCTGGTATCCGGCTCTGCCAACGCAACCGGCAGCGGCAACAAGAACTATGTTACTCCCACCTCTGACTGCACCATTAAGGTCTATTTCGCAAAGTCCTCCTCTTGTTCTGACAGTGGCAGCGACAGCGGCACTACCACATACACCGTAACCGCTACCTCCAACAATACCAGTTATGGCACCGTTTCCGTCTCCGGTTACACCATTACCTGTTCTCCCAAGAGCGGCTATGAGGTCAGCACCGCGTATCTGCTCTCCGGCTCTGCTACGGCTACCCGCAGCGGAAACAAGATTTATGTGACCCCCACCTCTGACTGCTCTATCAAGGTCTACTTTGCCAAGTCCTCCTCTTCCTCCGGCGGCAGCGACTCCGGCTCCGGCAGTTCTTCCAGCTCCGGCAGCACCTTCACCAAGGTGACCTCTACCAGCAGCCTCACCAGCGGCAAGTATGTTCTGGTTGTTAAGGTGGGTACCGGCTCCAACAAGGGCAGCTCCACCTACTACGCACTGAAAGCGCAGGCAATGAATACCAGCTATGTGGCCGCCGCTTCTGCCGATTCTTACATGAACGGTTCTGCTCCCTCCTCCATCTCCGTAAGCGACAGCACCATTATTTGGGATCTCAGCGGCACCGCTTCCAGCTTCACTTTGAAGAACAACGGCGTTCCCCTGAGAGGCAGCAGCAACTATCTGTACTACAAGTCCGGCACTGCCACCAACTGGAAGGCAACCTACTCCAGCGGCACATGGTCCATCAAGAACGGTACCCGTTATCTGGCTCTCAGACCTGATCTGGCTCTGGGCAGCAACGGATGCCCCAGATTCCGCTGCAACTCCTCCGCTTCCTCCACCAACTACAAGTTCTACCTGTATAAGCAGAGCTGATTTGGTAATTCGTGAAGCCATAAAAGGAAATAACCACTCCCCTGCCTCCGGTGAACAACCGGGGGTAGGTTTTTTCTGCAGATATTAACGCGCAAAAAATTACCCACTCATCATCCGCAATGGATGTAAGTGGGTAATTAGTTCTATGGGTTATTCTTCGTCCTCGTCCTCGGTGACGAACTCAAGAAGCTCTCCGCAGTTGGGGCAATTCATGCTGCCTTCTTCCAGAATCTCATCGTCAAAGCTGATGGTCTCGCCGCACTTGCAGGTCACTTCGTAGATGGTGCAGTCATCGAAGTCATAATCATCGTCTTCGTACTCATCATCGTCATCGTAATCCTCGTCATCATCGTCGAAATCTTCATCATCTTCATCGTCAGAAAGATAATCATAGATCTCATCCAGATCATCCTCAATGTCATCCAGCTCATCGGAGATGGCGATGGTTGTCTCCTCTACATCGGAAACCACCTTGGACATATCCCCCAGAAGATCAATGATAGCAGCCAGGAGCTTACCCTCGTTGGACTCGGTATCCAGCTTCATGCCATCCATAAGACCTTTGATGTATGCGGACTTCTCAGAAAGTGTCATATTGCTTCTCCTTTCAAAGCATATTGCGATAATACAGACAATTAACCCTTGGCGCGGCTCAGATACTCGCCGGTACGGGTGTCGATGCTGATCTTATCACCCTCGTTGATGAACAGGGGAACCTTAACCTCGGCACCGGTCTCCACGGTAGCGGGCTTCAGAGTGTTGGTGGCGGTGTTGCCTGCGAAACCGGGATCGGTCTTGGTGACGACCAGATCAACAAAGCTGGGAACTTCAACGCCGAATACCTTGCCCTTGTAGCTCATAACGGTGCAGATGTCGTTTTCCTTAACGAACTTAAAGCTGTCGTCCAGCGCGCTGGCATCAATGGGCTCCATCTCATAGGTTTCCTGGTCCATGAAGTAGTACAGACCGCCGTCCTGATAGGAATACTCCATCTTCTTGCGCTCAACAAAAGCGGTGGGGAACTTGGCAGTGGGGTTGAAGCTGGTTTCAGTCACGCCGCCGGTGATGACATTCTTCATCTTAACACGGACAAAAGCAGCACCCTTACCGGGCTTAACGTGCTGGAACTCCACAACCTGCATGACCTTTCCGTCCATGTCGAAGGTAATGCCGTTTCTAAATTCGCCTGCAGAAATCATATTTATTTCCTCCTATTTCTATGCCTACGGTCAGCTTAAGCGACCATAAATTACCTATGATATTCTAACCGATAATGCCGCAGAATGCAAGTATTTTTATGAATTTTCCCCGGAAATTACGATCAAATTCTTGGGGCTGGTGGTAAGGATACGGCAGCCATCCTCACAGAACACCACAACATCCTCAATTCTTACGCCGAACTTGCCCGGCAGATAAATTCCCGGCTCTGCGGAAGCAACCGCGCCACAGGGCATAGGCTGATCGTTTCGGGTATTGCAATTGGGAGCTTCGTGAATTTCCAGTCCCAGACTGTGACCATAGCTGTGGCAGAAGTAAGGGCCGTAGCCAGCCTCCTCGATCACCTTTCGTGCCGCGCCATCCACCTGCGCACCGGTAACGCCGGCTTTGGAAACGGCAATACCCGCAAGCTGTGCCTGTAAAACGATGTTGTATACCTTTTCCATTTCCTCAGTGGCATAGCCCAGAGCAACGGTGCGGGTCATGTCGGAGCAATAGCCCTGATACAGAACACCAAAGTCCATGGTAATAAAGTCGCCCTCTTGGAGCTTTCTCTCACCGGGAACGCCGTGGGGCATACTGGTATTGGGGCCGGAAACCACGATGGGATCAAAGGACAGACCCTCTCCTCCGTTTTTCAGCAGGCAATAAATCAGCTCCGCAGCCAGCTCTTTCTCGGTCATCCCCACCCGGATCCGGGTCAGAATTTCAGAGAAAGCCTTGTCGGTGATCTCCTGCGCCTTTTCCATGTGGCGAAGCTCCCAAGGCTCCTTGGTTGCACGGAATGCGTTGATTTTCCCCTGACAGGGCACAAGACCGGCAGTCAGATTCTTCTCATAGCCGTGAAGCTCTGCCACGGTAAGATAGCTTTCCTCGTAACCCAAAGTCTTAACCCCGAAGTTGGCGCAGAATTCATTGATCCGCTGAGTGAAGCTATGTTCCCCATCAACAACCAGAACCTCAAAGCCCTGAATGTTATTCTGTGCAGACTCGATGTAGCGGCTGTCAGTAAAATAGCGGCATCCGGTGCGGGACACCACAGCCACGCCCTCGGCAATATCAAATTCCGCGGCATAGTGGCGGCTGAAACGGCTGGTCAGCAACAGACCATCCATTTCCTCAGTCAAAAGAGACTTGTACTTATCCAGATTCTTCATGGTTTGACTCTCCTTTTCTTAGATGCTATGATCCATGGCTGCTCCAGAACATGACGGAGCTTCAGCCAAAAATTATGATTGTGAATCGCCGGGATCAAAATGGATGTGATCCCCGCCATGTTTGCCCCCAAAACATCGGTGTAGATCTGATCCCCTACCAAGGCACATTCCTCTGGGGCACAGGAATATTTTACCATGCACGCCCGAATACCCTTCGTTCCCGGCTTTTTCGCATGGGTGATGCACGGCAAACCATACTTTTCACAAAAGGCAACCACTCGACCGTTGCGGCTGTTGGAAACCACGCAGATCCGCATTTGTGAATCAAGAGCGGATCTCAGCCATGCAGCCATCTCCGGGGTAGGTTCGTTGGTGGTATATGGCACGATGGTATTGTCAAAATCCAGCATGAGAAGCCGCAGTCCCTGCCGGTACAATTCCTCCGGAGAGATTTCTGTAAGTGATCCATAGATCCTTTTAGGTAATAAAGAAAACGGCATAGCGACCTCCCTTGTACCATAGATTTTATTGATACTCATATTATATCATAGTTTGGAGGCGTTGTCCATTGTCGATTCCATTGTTTCTCGCAATTACACCCGCTGAATTTGCCCATTTACCGGAGCTTCCCAATCCTCTTGCATGGATGTCCGTCCGACTGTCCCTCACATCACCGGGTTTAAGCAATGTGCCTTCTCAACTGCCACCGGGGAGTCTCATTATTTTTGACGATAAAACACCCTGGTCGGGGCATAGTGTGGAGCTTGTATGCAAAGAAATGACTACGCTGCTCCTGAACACAAAAGCATACGGATTGCTTCTGGATTTTGAGCGCGCTCCAACCCCGGAAACGATTCTTTTGGTAAAGGCACTGAGCCAATGCTGCAAGGAGATCGGTATTCCTCTGGCCGCTCCGGAAGGCTATGGGGGTGATGAATCTGTTGCCGTCTTTACCTCCCCCTTTCCTTGCTGGAAAAAGCCAACAGAAACCTCCAATGACCATAGAGCTTTATGGCTGGATGCTTCCCCCACGGCTCACGCACTGCGCATAACACAGGATCATGCTGTGGGTATAGCCTTGCCTTATCCGCCGGAAACGCCTCCGGAGGAGGATCAGATCCATTGGGATGAAAGTCTGCACTGTGCCTATTGGACAGATTTCGACGGCGATGGGCTTGTTATAACGATGTACCGAACCCCGGAGAAAACCACCGAGCTTTTAGCTGAGCTACCGTCATCCCCTTTCCGGTTGGCAGTGGGGGTATGGCGGGAGTACGCGCTAAGCGAGCTTCCATAAATTGCACCCACTAAAAAATGCTCAACAGGAATGAACCTGCTGAGCATTTTTTGTAAGCAATGAATTGGAAGGAGATCAATAGAACTTTCTCTTATTCTTCCGAGCCGCCTCAGACTTCTGCTTCCGCTTGAGACTGGGGCTGACATAGTGCTCTCTCTTCTTGACTTCAGCGATAACGCCTTCCTTGGCGCAGCTCCGCTTGAATCTTCTCAGAGCGCTCTCCAGAGACTCGTTCTCTTTGATGCGAATTTCAGACATTGGTTTCCCTCCCTCCGGCGCATCCGGCTTGATCCTGGATGCTTTCAGAGCTATTTTCATAGCCTTATGAATTATATAGGAAATCCGACAAATTGTCAAGGGTTATTTGCACATTTTCTGCCGGAAGTCGCAAATAATTTCTGTTCCCTGCGGGCTTATTTGTAAATCTGAATATGTGCCAGTTCCAGCAGCTTCCTCGCCTCGGCGCAGTCTAAAAGGGAAAGAACCTGCTGTCCCTTGGAATACAGCACCACTCTCCCCTGTTCCCTGCTCACCCGGTCAACGGAATCTCCGGGAATACGCCGGGCAATGAACCCGGCATATTTACACACTAAAACACCGTCATCAAGGGTAACATGAGAGAACACAAGAAACAATGTCGCTGGGACAAAAAGGCATACAGTCCACAGGCCAAAAACCAAGGCAACCAAGTTTGCGGTTTCGTAGTCACCAATACCATACAAAACGGTGACAGCAAAAACAAAACCGATTATAAGTGCCACAAGCGTGAATACAAGCAGCGCTGTACGCCTGTTTTTCAAAGAAAAGGGTGTTTCCATATACAGATAAACCTTTAAGTTTTCCATAACGCAGCCCTCTTTTACTTAACGATCAGGTTCACCAGCTTATTCTTAACCACGATGGTCTTGACGATCTTGCCCTCCAGCTTCTCCAGGAATCGGGCAACCTTCTCCTCTGCCTGTGCCGCGGCGATCACATCCTCGTCAGAAGAATCGGCGGCGATGTGAATGGTGCCACGGAGCTTGCCGTTGATCTGCACAGCCATGTCGATCTCCGCATCCCGGCACAGGGCTTCCTCGTAGACTGGCCACTGGGACACAGAGCAGATGCCTTCAAAGCCCTTCATTTCCCACAGCTCGTCACAGATATGAGGAGCAAAGGGGCTCAGGAGCTTCAGGAAGGTCTTGAGGTCGGCACGGTTGCAGCCGTGGTCGCCAAAGTGGTTCATAAGAGCCATAAGGGTGGCGATAGCGGTGTTGGGCTTCAGAGAGTCAATGTCCTCGGTGACCTTTTTGATGGTCTTGTGCATGGCACTGACATTTGCCTTGCTGTACTGCATCTCCTGATCGGAAACATTTTCAGCCATTGCCCAGACACGATCCAAAAACCGCTTGCAGCCCTTGACCGCATTGGGAGACCATGTAGCGGCCTTCTCAAAGTCACCGATAAACATGACATAAAGCCGCATGGTATCCGCGCCGTACTCCCGGATCACATCATCAGGATTGACCACATTACCCAAAGATTTGGACATCTTCACAGCGGGACGGAGTGCCTCGCTGCCATACTTGGCGATCATGGCATCCTTTTCTTCCTGAGTTTCAAAATTGCCTACATAATGGGGGTTCTGACCCAGGATCATGCCGTGGCTGGTGCGCTTGGCGTAGGGCTCTTTGGTGGGCACAACGCCGATGTCATAAAGGAACTTATGCCAGAACCGGGAATAGAGCAGATGGAGAGTCGTATGCTCCATGCCGCCGTTATACCAGTCCACAGGGCTCCAGTATTCCAGAGCTTCTTTGGAGGCAAGGGCTTCGTCATTGTGGGGATCCATGTACCGCAGGTAGTACCAGGAAGAACCTGCCCACTGGGGCATGGTGTCCGTCTCCCGCTTGGCTTCGCCGCCGCAGCAGGGACAGGTGGTATTCACCCAGTCCGTAATGGCAGACAGGGGGCTTTCTCCATCATCAGTAGGCTCGTAGCTCTCCACATCGGGCAAAAGCAGAGGAAGCTGGCTTTCATCCAGAGGAACAGTGCCGCACTTGGGGCAGTGGACGATGGGAATAGGCTCGCCCCAGTAACGCTGGCGGGAGAAGACCCAGTCACGGAGCTTGAAATTGGTCTTTGCGCAGCCGATGCCCTGTTCCTCCAGCCACTTGGTAATGACCGGGATAGCATCCTTGACAGTCAGACCATTCAGGAAGCCGGAATTGACCATAATGCCGGTATCATCCTTCAGGGTAAAGGCAGCTTCTTCCACATTGCCGCCCTTGACCACTTCCACGATTTCGCAGCCGAAAGCCTTGGCAAAAGCCCAGTCACGGTCATCGTGGGCAGGAACAGCCATAATCGCGCCGGTGCCGTAGGTCGCAAGAACATAATCGGAAATGAAAATGGGGATTTCCTTGCCGTTTACAGGGTTCACGCCCCGAACGCCTGCCAGCTTCACGCCGGTCTTTTCCTTATTCAACTCCGTCCGCTCCAAGTCGCTCTTTGCGGCGGCGGCAGCCTGATACGCTTTGACCTCCTCAGCGTTTTCCAGCTTGTCCATCCACTTTTTGATCAGCTCATGCTCAGGGGACAGAACCATGTAAGTCGCGCCGAACAGGGTATCGGGTCTGGTGGTGAAGATGAGAATGTCGTCACCAAGAGTGGACTTAAAGGTGACCTCCGCGCCGTAGCTTCTGCCGATCCAGTTGGTCTGCTGTGCCTTGACCCGGTCGATATAGTCCAAGCCCTCCAGCTCGTCGATCAACCGGTCGGCGTACTTGGTAATACGGAGCATCCACTGACTCTTTTCCTTCCGCACAACAGGCGCGCCGCAACGCTCGCAAACGCCCTCTACCACTTCTTCGTTGGCAAGGACGCACTTACAGCTGGTGCACCAGTTCACGGGCATCTTTGCCTTGTAGGCCAGGCCGTTCTTATACAGCTGCAGGAAGATCCACTGGGTCCACTTGAAATACTTGGGGTCGGTGGTGTTGATCTCCCGATCCCAGTCAAAGCTGTAGCCCAAGGCTTTAAGCTGGCGGCGGAAGTTGCGGATGTTGTTCTCCGTAACGATTCTGGGATGGATATGATTCTTGATGGCAAAGTTCTCCGTGGGCAGACCGAAGGCATCATAGCCCATGGGGAACAGCACATTCATGCCATCCATTCTCTTTTTCCGGGCGATGATGTCCATTGCGGTATAGGGTCGGGGATGACCTACATGAAGCCCCGCCGCGGAAGGGTACGGAAACTCTACCAAGGCAAAGATCTTCGGCTTATCGCTTCCGTTCTCAGCGGCGTAGATATTCTTTTCTTCCCAGATCTTCTGCCATTTTGCTTCAATGTTGGTAAAATCATAGAACATAATCAAACACCTCTCTTTTTATCAGTCCTCGGTAAGAATATCCCTAAGGGCGATCTGCTCTCCGTCGCCCCACAGCCGCTCCAGATCATAGAACTGTCGGGCTTCTTCTGTAAATACATGGATCACCACACTGCCAAAGTCCAAAAGCTCCCATGTGTTGCCCCGGTGACCTTCCCGACCAAGCATTGTCTCGCCTAATTCTTCCAGCGCAACCTCCGCGGCATCGCACAGGGTCTTAACATGGGTGTTGGATGTGCCGGTGCAAATGAGGAAGAAATCCGCAAGGCTGGAAACCTTCTCAATGCGAATGAGCTTGATGCCCACACCCTTCTTTGCATCCAGTGCTTTTGTAGCCGCAATGGCTACTTCCTTTGATGTTAACATAGTATCACTTCTCCTTTTCAAGAGTCTTTTTACCGCATAAACAGGACATATAGGATATGGCATCCATGGTAGCCTTTGCCATGGTCTGCCCCCGGCGTTTCACCAGATCCGCCGTCATTTGAAGCCCCAGAAGCACACCCGCGTCCAAATCTTCAAAAGCCAGCCTTCTCAGGGCTTCCACCCCCGGAAAATCCCGGTTCGGTTCTATATAATCCGCAATGTAGATAATTTTCTGCAAATTGTCCATATTGGGACAGCCGGTTGTGTGGCTGGCGATGGCACGGCACACATTCTCATTTTCCCCAAAGATCCGCCGGGCAACCAAAGAACCGGTAAAGGCGTGGACAGTCTTTTTTGTCTCATGTGCATATTCATCCGGGGATACGCCATGGGTTTTCAGAAGCATCTGCTGTTGGCTGTAGGACAGGGCTTTTGTAATATCGTGGAGCAAGGCTGCCCGGGCGGCATCATCCCTATCCACCCCATATTTTTCTGCCAGCAGAACAGCCGTATCTCTGCAGCCCAGCACATGAGCTGCCCGGTTTTTATCCAGAAGGGCAATTACCTTTTCTTCCAGCTTGTCCGGAGGGAGCTTTTTCAGGTCATCGCCTGTGCCATACAAATCCCAATCACAAATCTTTTCAAAAACCCCCGGTGGAAGCATCTCACGCCCCGCTCCAAAGGTGAGCATCCTTCGCACATCCGTGGAGGACATGGGCAGTGCCTTATTATCCACGAAACGCACTTTTCCACATAACCTTCCTCGGATTTCTCCCGCAGTCTTCTGTAACAGCTCTTTTGTGGTATCGTTTTCATGCTCTCTCAGCATGACCGCAAGGGTCGCGTATTTACAGATCCGTTCCGGCTGATACCAATTCAGGAAGGAATAAAACATATCCGTACCCATAAGCAGATACAGCCGATCTTTGGGATAGAGCTTGTGGAGCTGTTCTACGGTATCGGCAGTATAGCTGAGCCCTTCCCGGAGCAGCTCCAAATCGGAAACCTCCAGTTTTTCCTCCTGCCCCGCTGCCAGCTTGACCATTTCCAGTCGTTGCTCCGGGGAGGCTGATCCTTCCGGTAAAACCTTGTGGGGTGGTGTTGCCGACGGAATGAGCAGCAGCTTATCCAGCTTCAAAAGTGAAACTGCCTGCTTTGCCGCTTCCAGATGCCCCATATGAATGGGATTGAAGGTGCCGCCATATATACCGATGCGACCCACTGCTTTCACCTCTTTATGTCACAGGTGGTTTTGCTTACTTTCTTTCTTCTCTCCGTCTGGCTTTTTCCTTCTCCCGCTCGATTGCCTTTTCAATGGCAGACTGGCGGAAAAATTCGTTCTTCCGCTCCCGCTCTGCTCTTGCGGCTTTCCGGCGAGCCTGCGCCCCTTTGCGGACAGGATTAGACTTTGCCACGGAAACGGGAGCGATCTTTGCTCTGCCTACCATCTTGCGCTCCTGCTTCAGTTTTTCCGATTCCCGGTAGATCACGAATTTGGAGCCTACGGTGCTGATGCCTTCACCCCCGGTGGCTTCACACAGGGCATCCAGAACCTCTCTCGCGCTCATAAGAGCGGCTTCCAGAACTCTGCCCTTCACCAGCTCCCGGGCTTCCAACTGTACATTGGCTTCCGCGATCACCTGCTCGGTGACTCCGCCCTTGCCTACCATGAGAGTTGTATCCAGACCGTTTGCCTGAGCTCTCAGCTCTGCTCTTTGTTTACTTGTCAGCATAATCAATTCTCCTTCAGTTTCTCACAAAACAGCTTTAAGGCATTGGCTCTGTGAGACACCGCGTTTTTCTCCCGGTGAGCCATTTCTCCAAAGCTCTTATCCAAAGGGGGATAGTAGAAAATGGGATCATAGCCAAATGTTCCGTCCCCTCTTGGGCTGCGGAGGATCTCCCCCACCGCTTCTCCCCTCACCTGTAAAGACCTGCCCTCGGGGTATACCAAAGTAATGACACAGACAAATCTCGCGGTTCTTTCTCCCTCCGGGATATGCTCCATGTTCCTCAGGAGCAGCTCATATCTCCCCTTGTCATCCAAAGAGGGGTCATTACCATAGCGGGCGGAATAGATTCCCGGCTCTCCTCCCAGAGCATCCACAGAAAGACCGGAGTCGTCTGCCAAGGCAGGCAGTCCCGTAGCCTTCATCACAGCTTCTGCTTTAATGAAAGAATTTTCTTCAAAGGTAGTGCCTGTTTCCTCAACATCCAGGTCCACGCCCAGCTCAGACTGCAAAACCAACTCAATTCCCAGCGGATTCAAAATCTGGGCGATTTCTTCCAGCTTATGGGGATTCTTGCTGGCTAAAACGATTTTCATACCAATTCCCCCAAAATTTCTTTTTCCATACGGATCAGTTCCATGCAGCCCTTTCTGCACAGGCGCAGGAGCTTTTCTTCCTCCATCTGCGTAAAGGGTCTGCCCTCTCCCGTTCCCTGAATCTCAATAAAGTTGCCGTTGCCGTTGATGACACAGTTTAAGTCTACCATAGCACGGCTGTCTTCCTCATAGCACAAATCAAGCACCGCTTCGTTATCCACAATGCCTGCGGAAATGCCGGCAACATAATTCTTAATGGGCAGCTTGTCCAGCAGTCCCTTTTCCATGAGCTTTCTGCAAGCAAGCACCAGAGCGATAAAGCCCCCTGTCACGGAAGCAGTCCTTGTGCCGCCGTCTCCCTGCAAAACATCACAGTCGATGGTAATGGTTCTGTACCCCAGAGATTTCAGGTCAACCACAGCACGAAGGGATCGCCCGATCAGCCTTTGAATTTCCGCACTGCGGGCAGACAGCTTCAGCTTGGATACATCCCGCTTGCTTCTTTCCCGGTTTGCTCTGGGCAGCATAGAGTATTCCGCGGTCACCCAGCCCCCGGAGGTCACATGGGGCGGCACTTTTTCCTCCACGGAAGCATTGCACAAAACAACCGTATCCCCTGCCCGAACCAGACAGCTCCCTTCCGCGAATTTGGTAAAGCCCAATTCAAAGGACACCGGGCGAAGCTGATCAAAAAGCCTACCGTCTTTTCTCATAGTCACAACTCCTTACAAAAGCGCGTCTACAAAGCTTCTTGCGTCGAAAGGCATCAGATCGTCCACCTTCTCGCCCACGCCGATGAACTTCACCGGAATTTGCAGGGCATCGGCAACAGCGATCACGATGCCGCCTTTCGCCGTTCCGTCCAGCTTGGTCAGAGCCAGAGCCGTCACCCCGGCGATTTCCTTAAACTGCTTTGCCTGCAAAAGACCGTTCTGCCCGGTAGTTCCATCCAAAACCAGCAAAACCTCTTTATCCGCCTCGGGAAGCTCCCGGTCGATGATACGGGTGATCTTGTTCAGCTCGTTCATCAGGTTTGCTTTGTTGTGCAGCCGTCCGGCGGTGTCGCAAAGGATAACATCTGTCCCCCTTGCCTTTGCCGCCTGAATGCCATCAAAAACCACGGAAGCGGGGTCTGCCCCCTCATGCTGGCGAACGATATCTACTCCGGTTCTCTGCGCCCAGATCTCAAGTTGATCGGCGGCGGCGGCACGGAAGGTATCGGCGGCGCACAGAAGCACCTTTTTCCCTTCCTGAGAAAGCTGCTTGGAGAGCTTGCCGATGGTGGTGGTCTTGCCCACACCGTTGACACCAATGACCAAAATAACAGAGGGCTTGGTGTTGAGAGACAGCCCGGTGTCCCCCACATTCAGCATATCCACAAGGATCTCCTTTAAGGCTTCCTTTGCGACTTCCGGCTCTTTGATATGATCCTCTCTTACTTTCTTTCGGAGAAGCTCCACCGCCTTTGTGGAAGTCTCAACGCCCAGATCCGCAAGGATCAGACATTCCTCTAATTCATCATAAAATTCATCATCCAGACTGGCAAAAACGGAAAATACGCTTCCCAAGGTATTGGAAAGAGCCTTTCTGGTTTTCTCCAGCCCCTGCTTGATCTTATCAAAAAATCCCATGATACATTCGCTCCTTCATGTAATGATCCTAAAAGTGACCGCACCGTTATAAGCAGAACCATCCTCATCCACCCAGTATTCCAAAAACCGGGAGAACCCGCAGCGATTATGAATTTCCAACGACGGCTCGTTCTTTTTTGAAACCTCAGAATACACCTTCGTATCCTTTGGCAAGCTGTCCAGTGCGGACATAATGAGTCTCCTGCCGCAGCCCTTTCTCCGCTGGGATGGCTCTGTTTCCAACGCCTCCAGAAGTAATCCGTCCTTATATGGCTCCAGACGGAGAGCCGAAACATACTCCCCATTCACCGACCATATATAATACCTTCCTCCCGGTTTTTGAAAAAAGTCCTCCCGAAGATACTTTTCAAAGTCCCGCCGCGCGAGATATACCTGTCGTTCCTTCGGTTCGTGAGGGTAAAATTCTTCCCCATTTTCCAGATTTCCTTCCTCATAGACCTTCATGAGCGCGGAGAAATCCAGTTCATCCAAGGTATTGACCACAATCAGCATAAATGATCACTCCAAAATGCCCAGCTCCAGCTCCATTTGGTTTAAGTCCATATGCAGGATCTTGGAAACGCCCTGCTCCTGCATGGTCACACCGTAAAGCACA
The DNA here is from genome assembly GCA_045594185.1 of Faecousia sp. Lineage (GTDB taxonomy): Bacteria > Bacillota > Clostridia > Oscillospirales > Oscillospiraceae > Faecousia. The sequence continues at coordinate 22,176 of JAZNYB010000220.1, forward strand.
TCTGCCGTTTCCATAGTACCACGGCGGTGGGTAATGACAATAAACTGGGTTTTTTCGCAAAGATGATGTAAATAACTGGCAAAGCGTTCCACATTGCGGTCATCCAGAGCGGCATCGATCTCATCCAGCATACAAAAGGGTGTGGGTCTGACCTTCAAAATGGCGAAATACAGCGCGATCGCCACAAATGCCTTTTCGCCGCCGGAGAGAAGCGTAATGGTCTTTAGCTGCTTTCCGGGGGGCTGCACCCGAATTTCAATGCCGCAGGTCAGAGGCTCCTCCGGATTTTCCAATACCAGCGCGCCCTTGCCGCCGCCGAACATTTCCGTAAAGGTCTGCTGGAAATAGCGGTCTATTTTCTGGAACTCCGTTACGAAGATGTTGGTCATCTCCGTGGTAATATTGCGGATGATGCTTTCCAGCTCCCGTTTCGCCATGAGAACATCATCTCTCTGGGCGGTCATATAGGAGTATCGTTCATTCACCCGGGCATATTCATCAATGGCACCCAGATTGGGTGTTCCCAAGGCGGAAATACGGCGTTTCAGGTCGGAAATTTGCCGGTTCGCGGCGGTTACAGACTCAATCTCCACCTTTTCCCCTTCCGCAGTGGTGGGGGTCAAGCCATAGTTGTCCCACAGCTTGTCGATGACCTGCCGCTCCTCCAGAGAGGTGGTAGCCTTCTTCTGTTCCAATAAGGCGCAGGCTTTTTCCATGGTCAGGATGGACCTGTTCTTTTCCTGTGTTTCCCGCTCGGAGAGGGTCTTTTCCGCTTCGATTTTCATTCTGCGCTCCAAAGCCGCCTGCAGAGCCTTCTCTTTTTCCTCCTGCCGCTTTCGGGCATCCTCCCGAAGCTCCTGAAGCCGGTCAATTTCTCCTTGCAGTGCTTCATTATCCTTCTCGTAAGCATCAGCCAGAGCAGTCTTTTTATCCCGATCCCCCCGCAGGGCATCGGAAAGCTCCGTAAGCTGCTGGATATTCTCTCCGGATGACTGCCGCTCTGCCTCCAAAGCGGCTATGTCCGTCTTTTTCAGGGTCACACGCCCGGACAGCTCCTCGGAACGCCTTGCCGCCTCGGACTGATCCTGACTCAGGGATTCCAGCGCGCTTCTGGTGTCTTCAAGCTGGCAGGTAAGGGCTTCCAACTGCCCCCGCAATACCGCAGACCGCTCCCGGTCGGACTGAGAACGCTCCCGCAAAGAGTCCAGTTCCCTTTGCGCCGCTTCCCGGGCTTCCTCCAAAGCCTGCAGCAGGATCATATGCTGCTTTTCTTCACCCTGTCTGCGCAGCACCTCATCCTCCGCAAAGCGAAGCTCATCTTTGGCTGTCCCCAATTCATATTCTGTCTGGGTCACGCTTCTCTGGGCTTCTGCGAGAGACGCAGCCAAAGTATCCTTTTTCCCGGAGAGCTTTTCTTCCTCCTGAGAAAGCCGCTTCAACTCATTAGCCCGGGACAAAATGCCGGCTTCCTTGGCAACAGAGCCGCCGGTCATAGAGCCGCCGGGGTTCATGACCTGTCCATCCAGAGTTACGATCTTAAAGCGGCTCTTAAACCTTTTTGCCATGGCGATGGCACTGTCCAATTCTTCCGCGATCACGATGCGGCCCAGAAGATTATCCACAACAGGACGGTATAGGGCATCACAGCGCACCAATTCCGACGCAATGCCCACGAAGCCGCCGCAATCCTCTACCCCGGGTTCGTTCAGCTTTCTCCCGGAAATAGCGGTCAGGGGCAGGAAGGTCGCTCTGCCGCCGTTTGTCCGTTTCAGGAAAGCGATGGCGGCTTTCCCGTCAGCCTCACTTCCAACCACGATCTGCTGCATTGCCGCACCCAAAGCAATTTCAATGGCAGTGGTAAACTCGTCATCTGTCTGGATCAGCCGGGACACCGGACCATGAATATTCCGTAAATTCCCCCGTCCGCTCTCCTGCATGATGATACGCACCGACTTGCTGTAGCTTTCAAAATCCGCTTCCATGGCCCGATAGACCCGGGTTTTCGCGGTAACACCTTCCAACTGTGCCATGCATTGGCGCATTTGTTCCTGAAGGGCATCTCTGCGCTGCACCCGTCCGGTGAGGCGCATTTCATAGCCGGCAATGGTATTTCTCGCCGCCTGCGCCTGACTTTGCGCCTGCTGAAGCTCCTTTCGGCACAGTGCCAAGGCTTCCTTTGCCTGCTCCTGCCGGGCAAGCCCTACGGCGGTTTCCTCTTTGATGATGGTCATTCTGCCGTCTGCCTGAGAAACGGAGAGCTCCAGTGCCGCCACATCTGCCTGGCGAGTAGAAATATCCGTCATAAGCACGGACTCTTTTGTTCGCAATTCAAAAAAACGCTTAGTAAGCCCCTCCGCGCTGGCGGTGAGCCTTTGGATCTCCATGAAAAGGGCATCCAGCTCCTCATTCAGCCGCTGCAGCTCCTTATCAATTTGGGCAATACGCTCCTGAGAAGCCATAATCTGCCGCTCAATGGAGGAGCTTCTGTCGTCCTGCTGATCCAGCTCCTCCTGAATCCGGGCGATGTTCTGCTCATTGTTCTGCACTCTGCCCCGAAGGACAGCCATCTCCCCACCAAGCTGCCGAATCTCCGCTTCAACAGCGGCGCACTCGCTTCTGGCTGCTTCAATTTTCCCGTCCTGATCGTGAAGCTCTCTGGTAAGCTCCTCGCTTTTTTTGTACAGGGCATCCAGGGCTTGATGCTCCTGCTCCAGCACAAAGGCAGAGGAAGCGTAATCTTCTTCCGCTTTTTTCGCTGCCGCAGCCAGCCTTCCCAAGTTTTCCAGCCAAACAGTGACTTCCAGTCCCCTGAGTGTTCCTTTCAGGTCAAGATACCGCCGTGCCTTTTCCGACTGCACCCGCAAGGGCTCCAACTGCAGCTCCAGCTCCGCGATCTTATCACCGATGCGCAGAAGGTTATCTTCCGTGTTCGCCAGCTTCCGCTCCGTCTCCTCTTTGCGGTGACGGTATTTGGAGATGCCTGCCGCTTCTTCAAAAACCTGCCGGCGGTCGGTGCTTTTTAGCGAGAGGATCTCATCAATACGCCCCTGGCTTACATTGGAGTAACCCTCACGACCAAGCCCCGTATCCATGAACAGCTCGTGGATATCCCGCAGGCGGGCAGATTGGCGGTTGATGTAAAACTCACTGTCTCCGGAGCGGTAGTATCTTCTGGTAACCATGACCTCGTCGCAGTCGTAGGGCAGCGCGCGGTCAGAGTTATCCAAAACCAGAGTCGCCTCCGCAAAACCGACGGGGGCTCTTTTTTGGGTGCCGCCGAAGATCACATCCTCCATTTTCGCTCCACGGAGGGTTTTGGTGCTTTGCTCGCCCATGACCCACAGAATGGCATCGGAGATATTGGACTTGCCACTGCCGTTAGGTCCAACGATAGCGGTAATATCCGCACCGAATTTAATAATTGTTTTATCAGGGAAGGACTTAAACCCCTGTATTTCCAACGATTTCAGATGCACAAGCAGAACCTCGCCATAATAATAGTTTGTTTATCGGTTTATTATAACAATTTAATCTCATAATTGCAAGCAGTTTCCTCCTTTATTACAAAGTTTCCCGTTTCTGCCAATGCTCTGCGCCGTCTTTGAGAAAAAACAAGGAGATGCCGAAAAAATCCGACACCTCCAATTGGTTCAACAGTACATTTAATCGAACATATATTTCAATATAATAGGGTCACAAACAAAAAAAGGAGGAACAAAACATGGCAAGAATGATCGAAATGATGCCCTATGTAACCGAACCACCCAGATCCCCATACAAAGCAGTTATCATCCCCCTGCGGGATCACAGACACGCTCCAAGAAAGGCCAGCCTTTTACGCCTTGCTTCCCAGATCGCGGAAATCGTCCTCTCCTTGGGGTTGGGCGCAATGCTCCTGGGAGTGCTTTTGCTCCTTCTGGTATCCTTCTAAACAGGCGATATAGTCCTCGAAGGTTTCCCGGCGGGAGATCAGGCGGTGTCCATGGTCATCCATAAGAACCTCAGCACAGCGCAAGCTGCCGCAGAAATTACTGGACGATGCTCTGCCGAAGCCGCCTGCGTCATGGATGAGTAACAGCTCTCCCGTTTCTACCGGATGAAGAAGGGATGCGCCCTTTAACACATCACCGGGATCCGGCAAATTTCCCGCAAGACAGAATGTCTCACGACCCTGCGCCATATCCTTCCCCGGTTTTGAAACATGGTAGTGCCGTCTGAACCGTGTTGCCTGGGGCATATGGGCGCAGGACAGTTCCGTTCCCACATAGGTGCAGCCTGCTGTCTTAACACCGGCAGCCCTTGTCAGCACAAGCCCAGCCGGCATGGATATATACTGCCCTATTTCCGCAAACAGAGGAATATCCTTCAATTCGGGCCATTGTTTCAGTGCTTGTCCATAGCTTTTCCGTATCAGCGCGGCTTCCCGGGGCAAATAATCGACCTGATTTTCTTCGGTACTCCAATAAATGTCGCCACCGATATGACACCATGCTACCTGTATTCCCAGTTCTCTCCCCAATTCTCCCGCAATCCGCATGATCACCCTGGTCACCCGACTCAAAAGACCCTCAGAGTAGACTTCGCCGGAAGCAGACAGGTACAGTCCGATTTTCTGAAAACCACGGCTTGCCGCTTTTTTCGCAACGGCAAACAGCTCCTTTTTATCCATACCCAGCTTGGAAGGATAAGCATTTCTCGGCAAACCGGGCGGTGCGATAAAGCCGTCCGTATTCAGACGAAGTCCAATCGCCCGATCCCCGTATTCCTCTGTCCGGATGTCCGCAAGCTGATCGGCTCTGTCCAGAATGATGGTCGCTCCGCTGGATATGGCAAAACGCCAATCGGAAAATCCGGGAAAGCAGGAATAAAACTGAATATCCTCCCCGGGTATTTCCGCCAGCCGGGCAAGTCGAAGCTCCACCTCGTTGCAGCATTGCACGCCGCATCCCGCCTGGTGGATCACCCGCAGCAGGTGGGGATTATTCAGCAGGCGAACAGGAAAGAAGGATCGAAAGCCCCGATTCCAGGCAAAGGCATGGGATAAGCTTTTTACCTGTTGAAAAAGGGTCTTACTGTCATAAACGAACAGGGGTGTTCCGTAGTTTTCAGCCAATTCTGTGGCTTTCTTTCTATTGAGGAAGGTTTTGTCTCTGGCATATCTGTCTGTCTTCCCCACAACACGCTCACCTCTTGTTATCCCGGTATAAATGCGCCAAACCTTTGATGATCAGATCTTCGTCGATCAGCATTTCCCGCCGGCACAGAGGGCGGATAAATTTGGCGATCCCTCCGGTCATGATCACCGTAGTCGTCTCTCCCAGCTCCTGCTCCATGCGCCCGATCAATCCGTCCAGCATGGAAGCTGTGCCGTACATAATGCCGCTTCGCATACAGTCGATGGTATTTCGACCGATCACCCTTTTGGGCTGATCCAGACTGATCCCCGGAAGAAGGGCTGCTTTGCTGGTCAGCGCGTCCAGAGAGAGCTTCACACCGGGGCAGACACAGCCACCCACAAGCGCGCCGCTTTTATTCAGCACGGTTATGGTGGTCGCGGTCCCCATGTCTACAATGATCATAGGAGGCTTATATTCCCGCAGAGCCGCCACCGCCGCAACCACAAGGTCAGCTCCGGTTTGCGCCGGGTTATCGATTTGGATATTCAGCCCAGTGCGGATGCCGGGGCCTACCACAAGGCAGGCTTTCCCTGTGAGCTTTCGTATGGCTGTGCGGATAGAGTTGAGAACCGGCGGCACAACGGAGGACACAATACTGCCCTCAATGTCTCCCGGCTTTACCTCAAACAGATCCAGCATGGTTTTCAGTTCAGCGCAGTATTGGTCGGAGGTTTTAATGGCATCCGTTACCATTCTTGCCTGAAATTGAATTTCCTCACCCCGCACACCACCTAAAACAATATTGGTATTGCCAATATCTACCGTTAAAATCATTCCCGATCCTCCTTCGTTCAAAGCTCGCGTATTTCCCAACGCAGATCCTTTTCCTCTGCCTCGATCACCCCGTAGGTTGGACGATACCCGGAGCAGGCACCCGGATTAAACAACAAAATCCCGTTGCTCTCCTCCCCGTAAGCTCTGTGGGTGTGTCCAAAGAGCATCACTCTGGCACCTGCCTCCCTTGCTGCCAATTCCAGACGAAGAAGACTGCTTTTGACTCCATATTGATGTCCATGCACCATACAGAAAACATTGCCCTCAAAAGACCAAACCAGCCTTTCCTCCAGGTCTGGCTGCCAGGCGTATCTGTCACAGTTTCCCGAAACCTTATACAACGGAATTTCCGGGAACAGCTCCATTAAGTCGCAGGCATCCCGGACATGGTCACCCAGATGAATGATCGCATCCGGCAATTCCATATTCACAGCCAGCTCCATATTTTCAACCGCTCCGTGAGAATCGGACAAAATCAGAATTTTCACAGGGCACAAACCTCCCTCAGCCTGCATATAGTATAACACAGGCATCATATTTTCTTTCTATTATAGCAGGCATTTGAACAGGAGGCAATCAAAATGAAGCAAAATCCTGATTTTTCACCGGCAGCAGCCATGGAGCTTCTGAAAACCCCGGAGGGTCAGCAGCTTCTTTCTCTGGTCAAACAGGCTGATCCCTCCATCATGCGGCAGGCAATGGCGGCCATGCAGTCCGGAGACACCGCAAAGGCAGCATCCCTGCTGTCTCCTCTGGCGCAGGAGCCGCAGGTGCAAAGGCTGCTCCGGCAGCTTCAGACAGGGCGGTGAGAGCCTTGGCAGAGCTTTCCGAACTTCTGGCGCAGGTCATGTCAAACCCACAAATGATGGCACAAGTGGCATCTCTGGCGCAAAATCTGGGGCTTCAGGGAGCGGGAAATCCCTTTCAGCAGTCCATACCAACACCCCAGACACCTGAGCCGCAGACATCCATCCCGGTTTCCTTTCCCTCCCAGCCCCAGCCGCCGCAAATGGATCCGGCACAGCTTATGGGGCTTCTTATGCAAATGTCCAATCGTCTGGGAGGGGATGACCGTCAGCTCGCTCTGATACAAGCCTTGAAGCCCTTTGTCCGTCCGGAGCGGGCAAAAAAGCTGGAAAAGGCAATTCAGGTGGCAAGGATGTCCCGGCTGGCAGAGCAGGCACTTCATACCCTAGCCCAAAATCCCGGTCAGGCAGGTGATTTCCGTGTATAACCGTTACACACCAAAGCAGGACGGCAGTTTTAACAAAAACCGTGTCTCAGACGCGCCTCCCCAAAGTCCCCCGCCGGGACAGCCGCCCCCTCCCTGTCAGCCAGCTCCGCCGCAGTGTCCGCCCACAGTGCCGGAATACTGTCACCCCACAGCTACGGCAGGGGGCTTTTTCTCAAAGCTCCTTCCCAAAAACATGGATTCCGGGGATCTTCTC
>JAZNYB010000221.1:0-4830 GCA_045594185.1 Faecousia sp.
TACCCATATTGAGCAGTTCGGTGACCTTCGGGCAGAGCCGCCGGCAGTGGGGGAGCAGAGGATCTATTTCCTGGCAACAAAGGGGCAATAAAAATGAGTGATTATATCGTAAGAGCCATGTCTGCGGATGGTTTTGTGAAAATGGCAGCCATCCGGTCGACGGACATTGTGAGCAGAGCGGCTGAGATCCATAAGACTGCCGCTACAGCGACGGCGGCTCTGGGGCGGCTTCTGTCTGCCGCTTCCCTTATGGGAAATATGCAGAAGGTTGAAAATGGTTCTGTTACCTTGCAGCTTCGGGGCGGCGGACCTTTGGGAACGGTGCTTTGTGTCTCGGATGCCGTGGGCAATGTCCGGGGCTATGTGCAGAATCCCTCTGTCACACTGTTGGAAAAGTACGCGGGGAAGCTGGATGTAGGCGCGGCTGTTGGGACGGAGGGTATGCTTACCGTGATCCGTGACCTGCAGATGAAAGAACCCTATGTGGGCAGTGTGGAATTGGTTACAGGGGAGATCGCGGAAGATATTACCGCCTACTTTGCCCAAAGTGAGCAGACCCCCACAGCCTGCGCTCTGGGTGTTTTGGTGGACAGAGATCAATCGGTCAAGGTTGCCGGAGGGTATATCCTGCAGCTTTTGCCCGGTGCGCCGGATCATGTCATAGATGCTTTGGAGGATGGGATTCGTCAGGCGGGGGCTGTGACCGGGATGCTGGACAAGGGCATGACACCGGAGCAGATCCTGCTGGCGGTTTGTTCCAAAATGGAGCTGGAATTTTTGGAGACGACTCCCGTTTCCTATAAGTGCTATTGCAGCAGAGAGCGGGTGACCGGCGCCCTGATCAGTTTGGGGCGGAAGGAACTGGAGGAGATCCACGCAGAGGGAGAAACCATCCATATCGGGTGTCAATTTTGTGATATTGATTACGCCTTCACGGGAGAGGAAATTGGAGAGCTTCTTCAAAAAGTTTGATTTTTCTTGTGGAAAATGGGAAATTGCCCCTTTTGAAGGGTGGAAAAATTCTACAAAAAAATCAAAAAAAGTTCTTGACAAACGGGGTGCTTCTGTGTATAATAATCCTCGTCGCTGAGCTGCGAGGGAAAAATCCTGAGCGATCAGCATCTGGGAGCATAGCTCAGCTGGGAGAGCACATGCCTTACAAGCATGGGGTCACAGGTTCGAGCCCTGTTGTTCCCACCAATTTGGCCCGGTGGTGCAGTCGGTTAGCACGCCAGCCTGTCACGCTGGAGGTCGACGGTTCGAGTCCGTTCCGGGTCGCCATTTTATAACGCATCTAATGCGTGTGAGCAGAAACATCTGCTCATATGCCTCTGTAGCTCAGTAGGTAGAGCAGCGGACTGAAAATCCGCGTGTCGTTGGTTCGATTCCGACCGGAGGCACCATTGCAGGACTGTTTCCGAATCAAAGGAATTTGGTTCGGGCAGTCTGCAAAAGATGCGGGTGTAGCTCATCCGGTAGAGCGCCACCTTGCCAAGGTGGAGGTAGCGAGTTCGAGCCTCGTCACCCGCTCCAAAACAAATAGGCAACGCTGGTCGTTGCTTATTTTATATGGTACCGTGGCCAAGCGGTAAGGCAAGGGTCTGCAAAACCCTCATTCCCCAGTTCAAATCTGGGCGGTACCTCCAAAAATCGCCAATCTTCGTCAGAAGGTTGGCGATTTTTACTTCTTCACGATTACCTGTTCGCTATTCACTAAAACTGAACAGGCGATTTTTGGAAGTAATAAGTAATAGTGAATAGCGAATAAGTCTCTGCGCTGATGAATAATGAATCATTGCTTTTCCGGTGCGGATCGCAAAATAAGAGTATCGTTTTTTTAATACAACCAAACATTTTCATTCCTCTGCGAGAAAGAATGAAAACAAATCTGGTTACACCTTCTTGCGGATGGTTGTATGCTATGATAATATAGGTGTCAGAGGAGGGGTGTGTATGGATAATAGAAAAATGACTGAGTGCCTTAAAAATGTTGGAATCACTTTTGAGACTGGGATGTCCCGGGAGGAACTGGATCGGGCACAGGCTGTATTTCATTTTTGTTTTCCAAAAGAGGTCCGGGAATTCCTTCTCTGTGGCGTACCTGTGGGCTTATCTTTTTTTAACTACCGAGATATATCCCAGGCAAATGTAAATCGGTTTCGTGAATTTCAAGCTTCCATTGAAAGCAGCTTTCGGTTTGACCTTGAGAATAACCGGGAGGTTATGCTGGAAATGCTTGGTCAGAGACTTGGTTTCCATGAGGATTCTGAGGTGTTTGATATCGCTGTGATGCAATATTTGAATCAAAGTGTTAAGCTGATTCCTTTCTATGCTCACCGTTGCTTTTTTGATGGAATGGATGATATGCCAATTGTCTCTTTTTGGCAGCCGTCAGATACCATTCTTTATGGAGGAAGCTTCGAAAATTACCTCGAACATGAATTTCTCGGTTTTAACAGAAGATTGAATGGTGTACAGGAGCGAATGAAGAATACGGGTATCTGGGCTGATTTGATTTGGTGAAACATGGATGTTTTGTTATTTGACGATATTAGAATGCAATAAGATTGGGATGAAATGTGAATAAAATATTTGCCGGGGACTGCGAAACCTATTGCAATCTCCGGCGAAATGCTATAGAATAAGCACGACAATTTAATAATGGGAGAAGAAGTTTATTTGTTGTAACGCCGCTTTTGCGGTGGAAGGAGAATCCGTAATGATGAAAAAAATTCTTGGTATTTTCCTGGTAACGGTGCTTTTGGTGAGCTTACTCGGCGGCTGCGGAGAAGCTACTCCGGGAGGCAGCAATGCCAGCGACGAAACAAACCCTTCTTCCGGGCGTGCCCAAAGCAATGAGATCATTGTGGGCATCGCTCAGGACCTGGACGACTGTCTTGACCCGTATCTTTCCACGGCCGCAGGAACTCGAGAGGTCATGTTTAATGTTTTTGAAGGACTGGTAAAGCCCGATTCCACAGGGGACTATGTCTGCGCCGTTGCTTCCGGTTATGAGATCACAGACGGCGGCAAGACCTATGTATTCACCTTGCGGGATCATGTGGTGTTCCACAATGGGTCTGCCTGCTCCTATGAGGACATTTTATATTCCTTTGAGACTTGCGCCGATACCACGGTAAATTCCACTGTGGCATCGGCTCTTTCTGCTGTTGTGGGCTATTCCGGGGATGACACCTCGTTCCAAATCACCCTCTCAGAGCCTAACAGCGATTTCCTCAGCATCCTTGCCAATGTGTATATCGTCCCTGCCGGCTATGAGGAGCAGGCCACCAAGCCCGTAGGAACAGGACCCTTTGCCTTTGCTTCCCGGAAGGTGCAGGACAATATTGTTTTGGAAAAGCACCGGAGCTACTATGGAGAAAAGGCGCATCTGGACAAAGTGACCTATAAGATCTTTGAGGATGCCAACGCTTTGTTTACCGCCCTGAACAGCGGAGCTTTGGATCTGGTTGCCCATTTGACCAGCGATCAGATCAATAACCTGTCCAATGGCTACACGGTTCTGGAAGGCACCATGAATCTGGTGCAGGCTATGTACCTGAACCACAAGGCAGAACCATTCAATAATGAATTGGTGCGCAAGGCTTTGTGCCATGCTGTGGATGTGGATACCATGCTGGCTCTGACCGCCGGTGGTCACGGAACAAAGGTGGGTTCTTCCATGTACCCAGCCTTTTCCAAGTATTTTGACCCCACCCTTGCCAACGCCTATCCCCATGACATTGAAAAGGCGAAGGAGCTTTTGGCACAGGCAGGCTACCCAGACGGCTTCAGCTTTACCATCACCGTTCCCAGCAACTATACCCCCCATGTGAACACGGCGGTGGTGCTGGCAGAGCAGCTAAAGGCGGTGGGAATCACTGCTTCCATTCAGCAGGTGGACTGGAATACTTGGGTTGAGGATGTGTACGGCGGCAGAAACTTTGAGGCAACCGTGGTGGGCTTTGATGCCAGTACGCTGAACGCCGGAAGCCTTTTGGCTCGCTGGGTGTCTGACAACGGCAAGAACATGATTAACCACAATAATCCGGAATATGACGAAACCTTCCGGGCAGCCCGGGAAAGCATAGACGATGAGGAGCAGACAAGGCTTTATAAGCGGTGTCTGGAGATTTTAAGCCAGACGGCGGCAAATGTGTATTTGCAGGATCTTGCGGACTTTGTAGCCATCAATCCCCAGCTTGCGGGCTTCCGTTTCTATCCCCTGTATGTCATGGATATGTCGACGATCTGCTATGTTGAAACTGTGACCATCGTTGATTAAAGCGTATTTGAAAAACCCCAAGGAGGTGAGAATGTGAAAACCATATTAAAAAAGACTCTGGCTCTCATTATTACATTGTTCATGGTTTCCGTTCTCGCTTTCCTGGCGTTTCAGATCATCCCCGGTGACCCCACCACTAAAATGCTGGGCACGGAAGCGACACCGGAAGCGGTTGCGGAACTCCGGGCTGAGCTTGGACTGGATAAGCCGGTTTGGAATCGATATTTTAACTGGCTTTGGGATTTCGTAAGGGGCGATATGGGCGTAAGCTACAGTTATAAGCTCCCGGTTTCTCAGATGATCGGGGAGAAGCTTCCCGTCACAGCTCTTTTGACCCTGATCTCCTTCTTGTTTACGGTGGTCTTGTCCATCCCTCTGGGGACTTTGGCAGGAAGCGTTAGAAAGCCACTGCTGGATAAAACGGCTGTGATTTCCAATCAAGTTGTTATGAGCATTCCTGCCTTCTTTTTGGGGATGCTGGTTTGTTATGTCTGTGGGCTGCTTTTGCGGCTGTTCATTCCCGGTGCCTATGTGCCTTATGAGGA
>JAZNYB010000222.1:0-4352 GCA_045594185.1 Faecousia sp.
AATTTTGACCTTCCACGAAGCAGACAGCTATGGTGCTGTCTTGCAGGCATATGCCTTGCAGCAGATGCTCTTAAAACTGGGGGCAGACAGCGAATTTGTACAGATCCAAATGCCCCAAACGACCGCTCAGGCGCAAGCTGCCACCGGTGCCGCCGCCATTTTCGCCCGCCGTATGCAGGCGGAGAGCAAAAAGCGGGAAGCACTTTTTTCCGACTTCCGGCAAGCATATATGAATATTTCTCAAGGTTATCAGCCCACAGACCCTATTGACAAGGACTATGACTGTTTTGTAGCCGGCAGCGATCAGATTTGGAATTTCCGTATTCCCGGTGCCGATGCCCGGTATTTTCTCCCCTTCGCCAAGCCGGAAAAGCGGTACAGCTATGCAGCCAGCTTCGGTGCGGATGCTCTGCCGGAGAAGGCAAGACCTTGGGTGGCGCAGCAGCTTTCCCGGTTTCGGGGGATCTGTGTCCGGGAGGAAAGTGGCTGCCAAATCGTAAAGGAGCTGACAGGACGAGAGGCGCAGGTCTGCCTTGACCCCACATTGCTTCCTGACCGGGCAGACTGGGAAGCATTAACGAAAGAAGAAAACGACGAGCCCTATGTGCTGGCTTTTCTTCTGAAATATGACGAGGTTCTGGTTGCAAAAGCCAGAGAAGAAGCCCAAAAACGGGGGGTGCGGCTTCGTGTGATCACGGCAGCCTTTATGCCCCAACTGGGTGTGGGCGCATGGAACACCACCGGCGTTATCCAATGGCTCAGTTCCATTCGTAACGCGCAATGCGTTTTCACCAACTCCTTCCATGGCATGGTATTTTCCATGATTTTCGCCCGCAGCTTTCACATACAGCGGCTTACCGGGGAGCTGAGCAGCCGCAATGGTCGTTTGGAGGAATTGCTGTCCTTCCTGAAGCTTTCCGAAGCCATGGAGAATGTGGTGCAGCCGGATTACCATCAGGTGTGGCAGATGCTGGAGCCCAGAAGAACCGCCTCTCTGGATTATTTAAGGAGAATCATACATGATGCAGTTGTTTGATCAAAAAGCTTCCTGTTTCGGCTGTGCGGCTTGCTATGCGGTCTGCCCGGCAGGTGCGATTGCAATGGTGGCGGACGGGGAAGGGTTTTCCTATCCTGTAATCGATCCCGAAAAATGTGCAGAATGTGGTGCTTGTGTGGCAGTCTGTCCGGCGAAGCACCCGGGAGCCGGGTCGGAGGGCACCCCCTTTGCGGTTCGCTGCAATGATCCGGAGCTGCTTCAAAAAAGCTCCTCCGGCGGTGCTTTTTCCCTGCTCGCCCAAGAGGTTCTGGAAAAGGGCGGGCTGGTCTGTGGAGCGGTGTTTGATGAAGCTTTTTGTGTCCGGCACACGCTATCAGACAATTTTGCCCCTATGCGTAAAGCAAAGTATGTGCAGAGCGACCTGCAGGGTATTTACGATCAGATCGCCAAAGCTCTGGAGGAAGGAACGCAAGTTTTGTTTACCGGCACGCCCTGCCAGTGCGACGGCATTCTCCATTATTTTGGTGAGCAGCCTGCGGGCTTGATGATTGCCGCCTTGGTCTGCCGGGGTGTCCAGTCTCCGGGGCTGTGGAAGGACTATGTTGCCCACATCGCCAAAGATGGGCATCTGGAAGCCTACTGCTTCCGGGATAAGCGTTCCAGAAATGGCGGTCACACAGTAGCTTATACAGCAAACGGAATGGAGCAGGCATTGCCTATGGACAAGGATCCCTTCAGCCGCCTGTACCTAAAGTGCCTTACCCTGCGCCCCAGTTGTTACCAATGTCCATACACAAGGTGGGAGCTGCCCTTTGATTTGACCATAGGGAATTTTTGGGGTATAGAAAAAGTCTTCCCGGAGCTGGCAGACGGCATGGGAACCTCTCTGGTCATTGCCAGAACGGATGCCGGCAAAGCAATGTTGGAGGGGATCAAGCCCCATGCTCTGGTGCTGGAAAGCAGCCGGGAAGCCGCCGACCAAACTGCCCTCAACGCCCCCGCAAAAGATAGCATTTTGCGCAAGCTGCTGTTCCGGGACTTTGGGAGGAAAGATTCTCAGGGACACTGCGATATTCCGCTGATCCTGAAAAAATACGGAGGATAACCACCTATGAAAAGGAAAGGTAACCCCTCTGCGCTGAAATGGGTCTGGGTCATCTCCGGGAGAGCGAAAATTTGGCCCGCGGTTCAGTCTCTGGTGCGAATCGGTCAGGGCTGCATCGCGATTGCCTACGCCCACTCTCTGGGCAAGGTTGTGGATGCCGCCGCCGCGGGGAACAAGGATTTGTTTTTCGGGGAATTTAAGCTGTTCGCCGTGTATACGGTGACATCCATTCTGCTGCTGCTCCTGAACCGCTATCTCACCGAGCGGAGCAAAAACGCTCTGGAAAAGGCTTTTCGTATACGGGTGTTTTCCCAGCTTCTGCGCCGGAGTTACGGACAGGTTTCCCGAACACACACCGGGGAGTGGATGAATCGCATTACATCCGACACTAATGTGATCGCATCGGCAGTTGCCACCATCATTCCCGAAGCATTGGGAACATTGGCACGAATCCTTGGTGCCTTGATCGCCCTGCTTCAGATCATCCCCCAGATCGCCCTCTTTTTTATCCCGGGCGGTATCCTTTTGGCGGTCATTTCCTCGGTGATGCAGAAAAGACTGAAACAGCACCATAAGAATGTTCAAGGCGCGGAGGGAAAAGTCTATTCTTTCATGCAGGAGCGGCTCTCCAGTCTGCTGGTGATCCATTCCTTCACTCAGGAAAAGGCCTCCGGGACAATGGCGGAGCAGCGAATGGATCAACTGAATGCGGTTCGTCTGCGCAGAGCATGGTTTTCCATCTTCTGTACCGCGGCACTAAACGGTGTAATGGTCACCGCGCAGATTTTCGGGGTCGGTATGTGCGGTCTTGGAATCCTGAACAAAACCATCAGCTACGGTATGATGTCTACGGTGCTGTATCTGGTCAATATGCTTGAAACACCTTTGAAGAATCTTTCCGGGTATGTTTCCCAATATTATGGGATGCTTGCCAGTGCCGAACGGCTGATGGAGATCGAAGCCTATGAATGGGATTCCCCTGCCGTTCCGGTTTCTCAGGAGGAGGTCAGCCATTATTACGCCCAGAGGCTCGATGCCTTTGGACTGGAACACGCAGAGTTTGCCTACGAAGATGGGGATGAAGCCGGCGTGTTGCAGGATTTCTCTTTGATGATCCAAAAAGGAGAATTTGTTGCCTTCACCGGAGAATCCGGGTGCGGTAAGAGTACCACACTGAAGCTCCTGCTCGGTCTTTACACCTTAAACAGCGGAAATGTCTATTTGCAGGATAAAAACGGACTGCGGCATCCTCTGGATTCTTCCTGGCGCGGCTTGTTCGCCTATGTCCCCCAAGGCAATCAACTGATTTCGGCACCATCCGGGAGGTACTCACCTTTTCTGACCCCAGCTTAATGGGACAGGAGGAAAAAATCCGCAAAGCACTGGCCATCGCCTGTGCGGATTCCTTTGTAATGGAGCTGCCCGATGGTCTGGATACTGTGCTGGGCGAACGGGGCAGCGGCTTATCGGAGGGGCAGATGCAAAGATTATCCATTGCCCGGGCGATCCTGTCCGAGCGACCCGTACTGCTTTTGGATGAATCTACCAGTGCTCTGGATGCTGCCACTGAGGAACAGCTCCTGAAAAATTTGCGAGCCATGACAGACCGGACGGTTCTGATTATCACCCACCGGGAAGCGGCACTGGATATCTGCGATAAGCGGATTCATTTTGAGAAGCCTTCTCTAAGGTGACAGTCTCTTTTCAGGCGTTGGTCTTGACGGTATCTCTCAAATAAAGACCACGATCCTTACCGCAGGGGTCGTGGTCTTGTCTCTACTGTCAGTCCAACTTCCCCCGTGCATATTGTTTTTTGATTCCATGAGTAGATTTTGCGATTTTTTGCAAAATCTCTTGATTTAACTATTGACAAGCGGCGCAGAATATGCTAGAATCAGCTAGTCGCAAGGGCAATCGTCCGCGACATATGCGCGAGTGGTGGAATTGGCAGACTCGCTAGATTCAGGTTCTAGTGCTCATTCCGGGCGTGCGGGTTCAAGTCCCGCCTCGCGCACCAAGAGACATCCGAAAAGGGTGTCTCTTTTTTTGCCCTTTTTGGTAAAGCGGGACTGGCCAAAAGGCACAAAACCCCTGATTTTCCTGAGAAAGCGGAAGATCAGGGGGTTTTTTGTATGTTTCTGGTGTTGGGGGCTGGTTGCAAGTGTTGTTGCCTGTTTTGAATGGGGTGGTCGGCGGTTGGTCGGCGGGAGGTACCAAGTCGGAGGCCAAGCGGTCTTAGGAAGACAAGAG
>JAZNYB010000223.1:0-7265 GCA_045594185.1 Faecousia sp.
CGCACCTATGCGGTATACACCACCAGAGGCATTGTTTCCGACCTGCTTCCCGCTTTGGATCATGTTTTCCACAATGCCAACAGCAGACAGCTCTCCGATGCTCTGACAGAGTGGAAAGAGCCGGAAGAACCGCAGCCCACACAGACGACACCTTGAACGAATGAAACAAACCAGCCGCCGACTTGATTGCCGGCGGCTGATTCTGTTTGTGGGGGTAATGGGGTTTACCCTATGTTATTTTCTGATGATCTTCCGCATACCGGAGCAAAAAAACCGAACCCCACATCCCTGTGAAGTCCGGCTTTATTGAGCAAATAATACTGACTGCGTGGCAGAGTGGGGAACTGTTTTTGTTATTGCCCCATTTCTTACTGCTGATGCGAATCTATTTCGTCATTGCTCTGCATATACCGGTTGGAATGCACCCAATAAATTCGCTCTGTCATAGATCCGTAATTGTCGGTGACAACGACCCTAAGTCTTCCGTCCTGCTCAGGAATTTGTTCGTCGGGAAGCAATACTTCTTGGGGGAAACCCTCTTGACGATCATCCAAAAGCAAGTAACTCTCCAGCCAGTAGTATTCAATCGTTTCGATCTCCCGGTTCTTGCGCGCCGAAACATCAACAACAATTTTATCGCTTTCATCCGTAGTGATTTTGATCTTGCTGCCATTCTTGCAGCACAAGCTGATACACAGAACCACAAACAGGGCTACAGAGATGATCTGCATCAATTGACTTCGTTTGGCAAAAAGACCGGAATCACTGGAAATGATCCATACGAAAGCAAGCGCGACAACAAGCATTCCCAACAGGATCAGGAAATTCAGCCCAAGTCGATTAAAGCCCCACAAAAATACAGCGGCAACAACTCCAACCACAAGCAGGATCATGCTATAAAAGCGGGCATCCTTCACCCATCCATCCTCACTGCTTCTCTGCCTTAGCTGATGGGCAATCAAAAGACCGCCGCCAACAAGAGCCCAGATCGCAAGAAGGCGTCCATAATGTCCCGCAATGACCGTGATGATAACACCTATAGAAACAACGGGAAGAAACAAAAAGTCCATATCTCTTAGCTTCTCGTTACCGTCCACCCTGATCGGGCTGAAAGCAACCAGCACCACTGTCACACAGATCCCATAAATCAACGCGACGACCCACCAATAGCCCACATGGAATCTGGTCATAAAAAACAGGGTAACAAGCACACAAACAGCATTCCAGAATACAAAAATATCCATAACGCTCTTTGCTTCTGTGGAAGCATCCCGTGGAACCATAAATATGCCGGCTGCTACCAGTACAGCCAAAATGTAGAGGGCAGTATACCATTTGAAGCCGCTTGTAATAAAATAGTATTCCATATACCCCTTCTGCGTAAAGGGGGCTAAGGCATCCGGTTGAAGGATCAAGACAACGATCAGCAGAACATTCAGTGCGGTATACCAACGCTTTCCCGCCTTGTACGGCTTCCCATTTTGCTGACAGCTCAAAATATCACAGGCTACAAAAACAAGGGTGCATACCGCATAGAGGATCAGAATCTCCTTCGACCGATAGTTTGTATGGATCAAAGCGGCAAAAAGACAACCTCTCCACAAATACTGATACAATATCTTCACTGCCGCACGCTTGGCAAAGATCTTCAGCAGAAAAAACACAACCGCGGCAACCAGCATAATGGGGCTGGCAGTGCCGGAAAAGGCAATCCTGAATCCGGAGCTGTCAATTTTATCCACCAATTGCGAATTTATAGCAGTGAAAGCCCCGGAAAAGTCGGCGTTTTCCGGAATTTGGAATGCGGGAAAAATCGTTGTAACTACATGGTATCCAAGGAACGCAGCAAAGGTCGTACCGATCAGATTGCCGATGGTTTCAACAACATGGATATTATCCTGCTTTTTCCCCAGAACGGTAGTACAGAATAAGTAAATGAGCGCAATGGCGAAGCAGGAAAAACTGCCCCAGGAGAAGTGAAACGCAAGATAATAAGCCTGTAGTGCCGCCCATGCAATGAGGACTGTAATATGCTTCTTTTTATTTTCAGACATTATCCTACCCCCTCTCTCAAATGAGTATCTGCGCGAAGATGAAAAATACGATCAGGAACGGAAGTGACAAGTTCCTTAGATCCTGATAGGGGTTCTTTAGATGAACCACAAAAATACCGATCACAGTCAGGAAATTGATTATGGAGCAAACGATGAAAGCAGTCATATGGCCGCCTGTAATAACGGAAGTGTTAAACAGGAGCATAAACAGCTCAATAACCGCCGCCAGAACAACCAGCAGCAACGCCTGCTTATGATTATACCGTTTTACTTTGTGAAGATTAAAAAAGCGGCTTTTGCGTTTCTCGTTCAGTGCCATTGCCCCAGGCATGGAATAAATTTCAAACGCCCGCTTGTTGTCTTTTCCGTAGTAATAGTCACCCAGCAGCCCATACGCTTCCGCATCACCATGGGCAGCGGCATATCGCAGATTTTCCAGAGCTCTGTCCTCGTCCACGAAAACGCCTCGCCCCTCCAAATAAATCTGACCCAGCAAGGTGTGTGCTGCCGGGATCCCCGCCTGCGCGAAAGCATTGAGTTCGGAAAAATCACTTTCAGTCAGATCATCTCCCTCTCGAACCTTCATCCGCAACGCACGAATCCTGCTTTCATACACCACAGGTGGAATATATAGCGCGCCTTCGCTTTCCCGCTCCCCCGATTTCACAGCAGACAAGCCCTGTGGAAGCTGGGGCACATTCAGGCTGTACAAAATGTCAAAAACCGTTTTGCGGGCGGCTTCAGGCGAAAGTCCGGCATTTTCCGCTGTCAAGATGATATTGTTGATATCAATTGCCGACAAGCCGTTTTTTAGCTGATCCAGATAACGGACAAGGGAGCTTCCGTAAAGCACCAGTTCAACCTGCTTGATCGCGCTGTCACCAATGCCTTTCGCTTTCAGCTCTTCCGCCAATTTGGGAATATCCCCATATGCGTTTGCGCCTTTGGCCGCAACAATGCTTTTCAATGTCGTCGCAACGATCCCGGGCTTCTCTTGCGCAATCTTCTTCATTAAAATTTCCGCAGCGAGCTTGTAGTCTCTGGTCAATTCCTCCATATTACTCACCTCCAAATTCCGAAGTGTTCCAACAATAACGGTTGCATGCCGCAAGCCACTGAGCAGGCGAATACAGCTTTTTGGCAGGCAGGCTCTCCGCCGTAAATTCGCACAGAGAATTTTGGAACATTTCTTTAATCTCTGCCGGCAGACGCTCCCAACGCTCCCGCACCAAATCGTTTTCCTGCATAGGCGCGATTCGGTTGCTCTCATCCTTGGGATCGAAAATAAAATGCGGATACTTATGATAGTGCTGGAAATAGTTGTTATGACTTAATACTTCAACATCACGGACAGGGTCAAACACACAACCGTAATTTGACAGTCCACGCCCCTCATATGGAAGTCTGCCCAGCATCAATCTAAACAAAATTGCCGCTACCGAATAGTAGTCCCCCTGACTTGGCAGGAAACCATCAAAATCGGTTTTGAAAAGATAGGGGGGCGCAAACTCTTGGGCAATATCTGCCGGTTTCAATTTATCAGCCTCCCCATTTCCGTCCCGCCCCCGGATTTGTGGAGTAAAGCGCAGAATAACATTTCCTGTTGATTCCTTATAGACGATCCGTTCAATGTTGAAATCGTTATAATTGTAGCCCGACTCGTCCAGCAATTGCATAGCACCCAGAAAACTTCTGCACACAATGCAGATCTGTTTGCTTCTCCAGTCCAGAACCTTACTGTCCCTCCGCTGATACAATAGCTTTTTTAAGGGAACATAGCCCAGAAAAGCCCGCTGCGAAAACACATGATACAGAACATATTTGCCATCAACTGTTTTGCATTGCAGCAAATCAATTGGCCACTCGAAATTAACGGCGGTCATTGGCTTCAAAATAAAGCTTTCATGCCACGCCTTATCCTGTGGGCTTAATTCTTCATCATGAATACCCAGAGGAACCAGATAAACCATGGCTTCAGAGGGGGCGTGCAGAGCATAGGCTGGGGCTCCGATCTGCTGATCCTCCGGCAAATAGTAATAGTTATACCCGCTGATCGAGCTGAATGCAATATGTTGGCTGTTTCGTAATTTTTGAATATTGTCCGCAATATGCATGCTGTAATATTCCAACCTTTCTGGCAAGCCGCTTATTTTTTGCCCCGCCCGCCAATTCCACCAAAGAACTTGGACAGACCGCCGAGGATGCCCTCCTGCTCGGTGCCTTTCTTGTGTGAAATTTTATCTTCCTGCCGGGAGCCGCTGATGTCCTCCAAGATGTATGGCTCCTCAGATTCACGGGTTCGTTTGGCTCGACCTTTCTCATCCAAACGGGTATCAGCTTCGCTTCCCCATTCATCTTCCTGCGGGGCGCCTGCCAAGCTGGTCACGCCTCGGGACAGGAATTTTCCGAAAGAACCCTCTCTGCTTTGCCGCTCCAGCTTCTCTTGGCGTTTTTGCTCTTTTTGCATCCGCTTTGCTTCTTCCGCTCGGATTTTCAGTTCTCTGGTCATCAGATCCAGACTCTTTTTATAACCATTGTCAGAAGACTTCTCAGCGTAAATACGGTACTGATCACACATCCACCCCAAGTTGTCTTCTGTCCAAAACGGGTCAGTGGAAATTGTGCGGGATAGTTCTGCCTGGTCGCAGAATACCCGTGCCTTATTTTCGATCATTAGCTGGATCGGATTTTGTTCCAGTGCCTGAGCCATTTGACTCCAAAAACGAATTTCCAGACACTCCTCAGGGGCGCCGCAGTATAGCGCATATACAAAAATATTTTTGATCGCTGCTGCCCGATCCGCCGGGGATCTCATCGGGTTACCGTTCAGCGGACATCCGAGGGCAGCATAATCCGCTGCCTTCGTCCATTCTCCTGCCCGAATCGCCAGGAAGCATTTGGTCAATTCCGCGGAGTACCCGAACTTCTCATCGCCCCCACGATAATGATCCCGATAAAATTCAATATATTCCTCCATCCGCTCAGGCATAAAGTTTTTGCGGAATTCGCCATCGTATGCCTCTGCCATGGCATAGAGCAATCGCTCCCAAACGGACGCGTCGCTCTGAAGCAGCTTTTCACAGTAGTTCAACAGGAACTCGCGCAATCTCAAAGCAGCGGACTTATAGCTGCTTCCTCTCTGTATCTGTCCTACAGCGATCCGCAAAGCCTGCCCCACAACGACTGCCCAAACCTGATTCATATGGGACAGATCCGAAAATGTAAGAGAAAATTCCTCCAGATCGGTATACGTCAGGTCTTTTCTGGCCGCAAGCTCCTGCGCCTTTCGTAAATAAAATTCACACAGAATTTTGCCGCCCCCATTCAGTGCCACCAGATTTTCCCGCATGGTATTAAACACTCTGCTCTCCGGAGTAAGGGTATTCAAAAACTTTACAGCATCGTCAAGGGGCATCTTGGTCAATCGTCCGGCTTGATACTGGTTGCCCAAGGCGATCAATTCACGGGAGCTGGTTTGCTCAAGACGCTGGAAAAGCAGTTCTTCCTTATCCTGCCCCAGATCCAAATCCTGTTCTATTGCCTTGCGCAGCAATTCCACCAAAGACCGCTCTATCGTCTCGTTGCTGGGCACAGGCAGCATCAACCAGTCATAAAGCAAGCCTGCAACATCGGCATCGTCGTTATTGCGCATCATATCAAAGGCTAAACGGATCGCGTCCATATCCTGCATATGAGGATCTCCCATCCGGGTCAACCAGGCTTCCATTTCTCCATAATAGGCCTCTTTACTGCCAGATAGTTCCTCGTAATGCCTTGCGTAATAATCCACAAAAGGATACCGTTTCCAACGGTTTTTCAGGTTGCTGGTCAGGATGTTATTTTCGCCGGTCGTGGGATCCACATAGGAGCAATTCTCAGGCAGCTCATGGGTAAATACGAATCTTGCGTTTACAGCAGTTGTGCCACCGAAGGTGGTCGCTGATATTTTGGTACGCATACAATAGGGCACTGCGCTATATGCCAGATACAGCAGGGCGCGCGCCATCCGCGTTGATCCGTCGGTCTTGATATAAATGGTCGTTTTCGCCCTGCTGCTCAGACTATAGTACAGGCAGGAAATGTAATCTATGTAAGCCTGCTTGTCCATACCGCACAGCCTCAGGGCAGACTCCTCAGACCAAGGCTCGTCCATACGCAAAGTCTCCGGGATCATTTCGGTCCCTTCGGGGGTGAAACGGAAGTTGGAATCAGAGATCCCCAAAAGGTTGTTGGGGTTTTTCAGCAGTTCATAGGCATTGCCGAAAAGATAGCCGTGGCAGAACATATTATCCCGCCCAAAAGAGTCGGCAAGACCATATTGAACACGGGAGATGCCAACATTGCCCTCGTCGCAAAGCACTTCCAGCATACACAGATCGTTCCCCTGCCGATCCTTTGGAGTCATGCTATCGGCAGGCTGATTGGAACGCTGGCTAACTTCATAAAAATTCTTCAGCGGCAACGGGATACCCGGCGTCATGTTCAGCAACTGCCAGCCGGAAGCGGCATCATTTCGACCCAGGCGGTTAAAACACGCTTGATAAAATTTTTCCATGGTTCGTCTCTCCTGTTCTGAATCAGCAGCGTTCTTCGTAGCGGTAACGCTCCTTTTCCTCCTCGGTCAAAGGACGAAGCTCTGTTTTTTTGCCAAACAACCGTTTTTTCACCACAGGGATCCCTTCCGGAAGCGGTCTGGGGAAAGGAAGCCGGATCGGCGTGTCAGATCCAATATAGCCAAACTTGAAGAACATCCACAAAAGCGGTTCAGCAATGCGCCGTGGCGCGGGCGGAGCAACAGGATAAGAACGCGCCTGCTTATCTCCGGGAAGCATTCTGTCCTCCACCGCACAGCCTGTAGCCGAGAAAATAAAGAAATTGAAATTCTTATACTTATTTTTCAAGCTGGTAACCAATGGGTTGTTTCGCATCAGCCGCATGATCTCAGGCTGCAGCCGATTGTACTCGCTTGCGTTGAACTTGGGAAGATTCGCGTCAGAGAAGCGGTCTACCACGGGGCTGATATCCCGGGATGCCACATCGGGCAGCATCGCCTGGAAAGAGTCGGACTTGGAAATGCAGACAGCAATGGGGATCTCCTGCTTCTTATCAGAATTCTTCTCTATAAACGCGTTGTAAATGGTATTGATGACACGCTCCGGCTCTGCGGAACGGATGCTCTCACCCAGCTTATCCCCCACCACCAATTCAAGC
>JAZNYB010000224.1:0-5032 GCA_045594185.1 Faecousia sp.
ATGGTAAAAGAAAAGAATATGACAGTTATCATCATCACCCACAAGCTCTACGAGGTCATGGCGATCTCCCATCGGGTGGGCATTATGCGTCAGGGACGGCTGGTGGGCATTGAGGAAACGAAAAATGTAAACGAACGGCTGCTGGCTTCCATGATGGTAGGAAGAAGTGTCCTCCATGACCCCTTTGAAAAAACCAGGAAATTCGGTCAGCCTATGATCGAAGTGAAAGGACTTGAAGTTTCCGACAATCGGGGGCTGCCGGCAGTCCGGGGGCTTTCTCTGGAGGTTCGGTCAGGAGAGATCCTGGGCATCGCCGCCATTGAAGGGAATGGGCAAAGCGAGCTGATCGAAGCCATTACAGGACTTCGGAAAGCAACGGCGGGACAAGTGCTGGTGGCAGGAAGATCCGTTTTGGGACTGACACCCGGAGAGATCCGCAGAGCCGGACTTGCTCATGTGCCGGAGGACAGAATCCTCACAGGCATCAGCAAAGAGGCTTCCGTGGGGGAAAATCTCCTCATGGGCAAACACCGGGAAAGCCGCTTCGCCCTTTGGGGACTGCACCGGAAGCAAAAGGAAGCGGACTGTTACGGGGAGGAACTTCGCCGTGGTTTCGATATTCGCACCCCCAACCTGGACACGGAAACAGGCAGTCTCTCCGGGGGGAATGTGCAGAAGGTGGTCATCGCCCGGGAGTTTTCCTTCCATACCCCGGTGCTGATCATTGCCCAACCCACCCGAGGGGTGGACATTGGAGCCATTGAGTTTATCCATGGGGAGATCATGAAAAAGCGGGCAGAGGGCTGCGCCATTTTGCTGGTTTCCGCAGACTTAGACGAGCTGTTTCGCCTGTCTGACCGGATCATCACCCTGTACGAAGGACAGATCACTGGGGAATTTGAAGCCGAAACCATCTCCAAAGAGGAGATCGGCTATTATATGACAGGAGCAAGACAGGAAGGGGGCGGGGAGCGGTGAAGAAAAAGATTGATTGGAGTTACTTTTGCTCTCTGGCTCTGGCTGTTGTTCTGGCTCTGCTGGTTGGTGCTGTTATTATGGCTGCCGCAGGCTACGACCCTCTCAACGCCTACAGAGAGCTTTTGCGGGGCGCGACCGGCTGCAAGGATTTGGGAGAATTTTTCACAAAGCTGTTTACCAAACGGCAATTCGGCAACACCTTGGAATACACTATGGTTTTGTGCCTGACCGGGCTTGCCTGCGCCGTGGGTGCAAGGGTCGGCATTTTTAATGTAGGCGGCGAGGGACAGCTCTATTTGGGAGCAATTGTCTCTGCCTATTTGGGAGTCAAGCTGGCTGGGGTAACGCCATGGGTGGCGATCCCTCTGGCGGCACTTTCCGCTATGGCAGTGGGTGCTTTTTACGCATGGATCCCCGGCATTTTGAAGGTGAAGCTGAAGGTCAACGAGGTTATCACCACCATCATGCTCAATTCTATTGCCATTTATTTCTGCGCGTGGCTTTCCAGCGGTCCGTGGAAAACCTCTCAGGGCAACCGGGTCTCCGGCACGGACACGCTTGCGGAGAGCTTTCAGTTCACCAAGCTCATTCGTGGTTCTTCCCTTACCACTGCCATTTTTGCCGCCGCTGTGGTGGCACTGCTGGTTTGGTACATTATGAGCAAGACCACCACGGGTTACGAGATGAAAATGACCGGGCAGAATCCCCGCTTTGCCTTTTTCTCCGGGCTGAAAACGGACTTTATCGTGCTGGCTTCCATGTGCGTTTCCGGTGCCATGTGTGGGCTGGTGGGAATGTTCGAGGTCTACGGCATGAAGGGCAGCTATCAGGACGGCATCAGCAACGAGTTTTACTTTGACGGACTTCTGGTTGCCATGATCATGGGATATAAACCGGCGGGAATCATCCCCATGAGCCTGCTGTTCGCCATTTTGCGGGTGGGAGCTTCCGGTATGGAGTTAAACGCCGGTGTTCCCGGTGAGCTGTACCGAATCATCCAGTCTGTCATTATCTTCTTTATGGCAGCGCAAAAGGGCATTGCCGCCATGGGAAAAGCTGCCAAGGAAAGAAAGAAGGCGCGGCAGGAGGCGGCTGCCAGATTGGAGGAGAAGGTGCATGGGTAATCTGTTTACCATAGGACTGTTTCAGCAGATGCTTCGCAGTGCCACCCCTGTTGCCCTCGCTGCCACCGGGGGTTCTATGACGGAACACGCCGGCATCATGAACATCGGCATGGATGGCATGATCTTAATGAGTGCCTTTACCGCTGTCTCCGTAAGCTGGGCAACCGGCTCTGCGTGGCTGGGACTTTTGGCTGCGGTGCTGGTGGGTGTTCTGGTGGGACTGTTCTTTGCTCTGTTTGTGGTGAAATTCAAAAGCGACGAGTTCATCATCGGTACAGCCCTGAACATCTTTGCGGGGGGGCTGACGGTGTTTCTGCTCCGGGCGATTTTTGAAGTAAAAGGTACTTTTCAGGGAACACCGGGCCGCCCGGTGGTGGGTCTGCCTAAAATTGATCTGGGAGTCTTGGAAAATATTCCCTTTTTCGGAAAACTGCTGGATGAAAGCTCCTTGTTTATCCTTTTGACATGGGTGCTGGTGCTTCTTATGTGGGTCTTTGTTTATAAGACACCCTACGGCTTTTGGATGCGGGCAGCAGGGGAGCGACCGGAGACACTTCGCACCGCGGGTATCAGTCCGGAGAAAATGAAGTGGCTGTCCTCGGTGCTGTGCGGCATATTCTGCGGACTGGCGGGAGCGCAGCTTTCCTTGGGAAATGTTACTATGTTTTCCGAGGGCATGAGCAACAGCCGGGGCTATGTGGCCTTTGCCTGTGTGATTTTTGGCGCGGCAAATCCGGGGAAAGCCTATCTTGCGGCACTGATGTTTGGTTTCTTTGATGCTCTGGGCTACCGCTTGCAGGATTACGACATTAACGCGAATCTAACCGCCATGATCCCCTATGTGATCACCGTTGTGATGATGGTCTATGTTGTGGTGAGAAGCCGGCGGAAAAAGGCTGCGGCGGCAAAAGTATAAGGAGGAAAAGTCTTGTTACTTACCAGTGTAGAAATTTTGGCGGCTCTGGGCGCGGCTGCCTTGTGCTATGGCTGCGGCGGCTTTGCGGGTTTTGCGTGGCTGTGGCAGCTTCCGGTGTTCTTTTTGGGGCTGTTTGCGGGATTTGCCGCAATCATCATGGGCTTTTTGCTGGTGTGGAGCTGGGTGACTGACCCGGAAAAGCCGGTGGAAAAGGAAAAACGGTGGCAGAGAGTGTTTATAGAGCAGATTTGCGGAGCGGGCTTGCGGCTGCTTCATGTAAAGCTGGGGACGACCGGTATGGAAAAACTGCCCAAAGAGGGGAGATTCCTTCTGGTTTGCAACCATCTTCACATTTCTGATCCCATTGTGCTTCTCCATTGCTTCCGTGGCAGTCAGCTCGCCTTTATTTCCAAGAGGGAAAACCGCTCTATGTTCCTTGTGGGAAAGCTGATGCACCGTCTGCAATGCCAGCTTATCAATCGGGAAAACGACAGGGAAGCTCTTGTTACCATCTTAAAGTGCATTGACCTTATTAAAGAGGATAAAGCCAATGTTGCTGTGTTCCCGGAAGGCTATTGCAGCATGGATGGTCGCCTTCAGCCCATGCGAAACGGCGTATTCAAAATCGCCCAAAGAACAAAGGTTCCCATTGTGGTCTGCACCATTCGGGGTTCTTCCCGACTTTTTGAGGACTTTCTCCACTTCCGCAGACCTCGCATAGATGTGGAGCTGGTGAAGGTTCTGGATTCTGCAGCCATGAGCTCTACCAAGGAAATGGGCGACCGGGTGTACCAGCTTATGGCAGAATCCCTTGGCGATTCCGTAGGCTAAAGAAGGAGACACTATGACGAAAATCTATTGCCACCGGGGTTACAGCGGTCTGTACCCGGAAAATACCATGCTTGCCTTTGAAAAGGGAATTGAAACCGGGGCGGATGGCATGGAAATGGATGTCCATCTCACAAAGGACGGTGAGGTGGTGGTATTCCACGATGAACGGCTGGAGCGTGTCACTGACGGCACAGGCTTTTTGCGGGATCACACCCTGAAGGAGCTGAAAAAGCTGGATGCCTCCGGGCGTTTCCGGGGACAAGTTCCGGCGCAGCGGATACCAACTCTGGAGGAATACCTTTCTCTGATCGCCCCCACAGGCATGATGACCAACATTGAATTTAAGACGGAAATGTTTGAATATCCCGGTTTGGAGGAAAAGGTTTTGGAGCTGGTGTCAAAATTCGGTCTGGCGGATAAAATGATCTTTTCCAGCTTCCACTGTGACACTGTTCTCAGGCTAAAAAAGCTCGCCCCCCATATCCCCTGTGGACTTCTCCAGCAGAATAAAATGAAAGCACCGGGGGCGGGCAGGATCGTCCGGGATCTGGGTTTGGAAGCCTACCACCCCATGTTCGTCCAGTTGCTGCGAGCCGGGGTTTTGCGGGATGCCAAAGAGCAAGGCTTGCAGGTCAACACCTACACCCCCAACCACAGTCTTTTCCTGCGCTGTCTTCTGCGGCAAGGGGTGGATGGTATCATCACTAACTTCCCGGAAAGAGCCATGAAGCTGCGAAAAAGGATACAGGGAAGGGGCGTGGGATGATGAAAAAAGGAAGAACTGTTCCGAGCCTGATTTTGCTGGGATTCTTGTGCTGCGCAGTCATGGCACTGGTAGACGGGGTTTGGCGTCCCGGCTATGGGCTGAAATCCGCATTGAAAATCGGTGTTTTCTTCTTCTTGCCCCTGCTGCTTTGGATCAGCAACCGGCGTCTTATGCTCTGGCAGGTGTTTCGCCCTAAAAAGAGGGGGCTGCTTGCCGCATTGGGGCTGGGAGTGGGGCTTTATGGGCTGATTTTGGGCGGCTACTATGTGGTAAGGAATTACTTTGATTTTTCCGGCATCGTGGACAGCCTGTCCCAAAACGCCGGGGTGAATAAGGATAATTTTCTTTTTGTGTCCCTTTATATTTCCTTTGCCAATTCGCTTTTGGAGGAGTTTTTCTTCCGGGGCTTCCTGTTTG
>JAZNYB010000225.1:0-4618 GCA_045594185.1 Faecousia sp.
ACCGCAAATAATATTTTTGTATACCGCTCCCGGAGTTTCCGCTTCGGCTGTATCCCGGCTGTCCACATCCCAGTCAAAATATTGGTAGCCCCGCTCCTGTACCAGCTTCGTAAGCGTACACGCCATGTTTTTCCGGGAGGATTTGCGGTCAACAGCACTGCTTCCCCCGGGAAAGCGGAAAAGGGTTGGGAGAACACCGGTTTTCTCCAGAATGATGTTTTCCATTTCACTCAAAGCATCCAGAAAGGCCGTTTCGCTGGCGTACAGTGTCTTGTATTCGTGGTTGGCTGTATGATTTCCCACAGAATGTCCCTCCGCGGCGATCCTGTTCAGAACACAGAGGTCATGTTTTCCCTTAGTCACAAAGAAGGTTGCTTTCACATTGTGCCGCTTCAGGATCTCCAGAAGTCTTTCGGTATATATGCCGGGACCATCATCAAATGTCAAATATATTATATTTTGTGTCGGTGCGCCATCTTCCCTCTGAGGGGATGGGAATTTCCCCAAAAGCCGCAGCAGAAAGAAGGGACATCTATGGACAGCCAATCGCTGGGTATTATCACCCTGCTGCGAAGCGCCATAAAAAACGAAGCTCTGGCACTTCCCGAAAATTTCAACTGGAACAGTGCGGTAAACACCCTGTATGAACACCATCTGGTCGCCATGGCTGTCCGTGGTGCTGCCCGCTGCGGTGTTCCCCACACAGAGCCCGCCCTTCGCCAGCTAACCGCGTTGTTCTGCAAGGATGTGGTCAAAAGCCGCCTTCAGACCAAATTGCTCCACGCCATATACGCCTCGTTTCAGGAACGAGGCATTGCATATATGCCCGTCAAGGGTGCTGTTCTGAAACCCTTGTATCCCCAAAGCGAGCTGCGGGCTATGGGCGACGCGGATATTTTGATCCGGCAGGAACAATATCCCATTATTCGTGACATCATGCTCTGCTTTGGAATGAAAGAGGATGTAGAAAGCGACCACGAGTATATCTGGTGCAGCGGCGATTTCAAGCTGGAGCTGCATAAGCATCTGATCCCCACCTATAACAAAGACTATTACGCCTACTACGGTGACGGCTGGGGTTTTGCCCAAAAGGATGAACAGGGCAGCGCCTACCATCTCAGCCCGGAGGATCATTTTGTTTATCTGCTGGTTCATTTCGCCAAGCATTACCGTGACGGCTCCATCAGTGCCAAAAATATCTGCGATTTCTGGGTTTGCCGAAATGTCTTCCCGGATATGGACGAAGCCTATATTTGCGGGGAGCTGCAAAAGCTGAAGCTGCTGGAGTTTTACCGGAACATTCTGGATTTGCTGGATACATGGTTTGAAGGAGCAGCTCCCACCAAAGCGGTGGAAATGATCACGCAGACCGTTTTTCGGGGTGGTATCTATTCACCGGAAGAATCCCAGCTAACTGTTTATGCCTTGGGCACATTAGATCGTTTTGAAGCGGTTTTTGATATTCCTGCTTATAAAAAAGCACTGCCCCAAAGGATCGGCTTCGTGCTGGCAAACCGGGGCAATCACCTGTATGATGAAACCATAGCTCTGCTGAAGAAAAACGAAATTCCCATCCCTCCCGCAGCCTATGTCTGCGAAAAGCAGTTTTGTAAGGCTATGAGGATTTTGGAGAAAACACAGGAATGATAATTATTGAACAACCTTACCGGAAGGAAACCACGGAAGCCGCATCCCTCTGTGCCCAAGTAACCATTCAAGGGCGCAAGGAGGAGGCTTGGTTTTCTGTAGAGCCTGAGTATGCGCCGTATCTCACAGAGGATCGGGCGGATGCCTTCGTTGTGGGTTTTCTGACCACCGCCATGCGCCTTGGGGCAGACATTTATTGCGATGCCCCCATTACAAGACGGCTGTATTATCAGATCACCCAATACCTGATCCCTGCCATGACTGCCAACAT
Source organism: Faecousia sp. (assembly GCA_045594185.1). Taxonomy (GTDB): domain Bacteria; phylum Bacillota; class Clostridia; order Oscillospirales; family Oscillospiraceae; genus Faecousia. Next base: position 1,919 of record JAZNYB010000225.1, read on the forward strand.
GGAATCTTTTCATTCCATTACCATTCATGCCGCCCTGACCGATGAACCATTACCCCAGGAAAATGCTGTAGGTACAGGCTGGACCGGGGGCGTAGACAGTATGTACACCCTGATGACCCATCTATCTCCCAAAGAACCGGGAATGAAGCTGACACATCTTCTGATTGCCAATGTGGGCACTCTGGAAAGCGACCACAACACGGAGCTTCTTCGTTACATGGCGGAAAAAGCCCGCAAGGGAATTGCCGGAGAACTGGGGCTTTCCGTGGTAGCTGTAGATTCCAACATTCAGCTTTTGCAGCAGGAGCATTATCTTTCCGTGGCGGCGTTCCGGCTGCCTGCCGCTGTGCTGGCATTGCAGAAGCTGTTTGGCGTGTTCCTTCATTCCGGCGCTTATGAATTCAGCCGTTTCGCTTTTGTGCCGGATAACAGTGCCTACTACGAGCTGCTGCCCCTGAGCTGCTTTGAAACGGACTGCACCGTGTTTTATTCCACAGGCAGTCATGTATCCCGTATCCAAAAGCTGAAAGAATTATCGGACTTTACCCCAGCCCAGAATTATCTGCACCCCTGCATCTACGCAAAACGGAACAACTGCGGAAAATGCGGCAAGTGTATACGCACTCTGGGCGGGCTGTACGCCTTGGGAAAGCTGGAACATTTTCACCGGGTATTTGACTTGGAGGATTTTTACCGGCATAAGGAGGAGCATCTCGCTTCCATTCTTGCCAAAAAGGAGAGCCAGCACTATGGAGAAGTGGTGGCTGTTATGAACCGGCGGGGAATGGAATTGTCCCCCGAGGTGCAGAAAAGAGCCCGAATTTTGCGGGCTGCCACCATGGTCGCTCAGCGAAACCTGAAACCGAAAGGGGATTAAACCATGTCCCAAATTTTATCTGTGATCATTCCCGCACACAATGCGGAAAAATATATTGCCCAAGCGGTAGACTCCCTTCGTAAACAGGCTTGGGCCGGGGAAACGGAGATCATCGTCATTGATGACGACTCTGTTGACCACACTGCCGCTTCTGCCCGGGCATTGGGCGTGAAAGTGCTGCAAAAGGAGCAGGGCGGTGCAGCTTCTGCCCGAAATATGGGGCTGCAAGCTGCCACAGGAGAGCTGATTTTACTCCTCGATGCGGACGACGTTCTGACTGATGGTGCCTTGGATGCCATGTATGCTGCCCTTGAAAGCGGTGTGGACGCGGTTTTTGCCATGGCGGAGGATTTTATTTCTCCGGAGCTGACAGAAGCGCAGAAAATGGAATTGAAGCCCAGACCCGCTCCCTACAGCGGCGTTCTGCCGGGATGCAGTCTGATCCGGCAACGGGTGTTTGAAGCCATCGGTCTGTTTGACGATACCATGAAAAGCGGTGAGACTGTCGCATGGCAGCTAAAGCTGCGGGACACGGGGATCAAGACCGTGCAGATCCCGTTCGTCACCCTGAAACGCCGCCTGCATTTGACCAACACAGGACGACTTCACCAAAAGCGGGAGATGGCAGACTATGCCGCCCTGCTGCGTAAAAGGATGAAACGGACATGAACCCACTGGTAACTTTAGTATCCCCTGTATATAACGCCATGCCCTATCTAAGAGACTTCCTGTCCTGTCTGGAAAAGCAGACATGGCATCCCTTGGAAGTAATTTTGGTGGATGACGGCTCTACAGACGATTCCGCCCAAGCCCTTCGGGATGAAAAGTCCGGACTGGAGAATGCGGGACTGACCGTCAAGCTGCTGTTTTGCCCCCGCGCAGGACAGGCAGCCGCCATGAACGCGGCACTGCCCCTGATTTCCGGCGAGTTTTTTACATGGTGCGATTCCGACGATCTTTTGACCCCGGACAGTGTGGAAAAAAAGGTCGCTTGGCTGCTCGCTCACCCGGATGTGGGCATGGTTCGCAGCAACGGCATTGTGCTGGATGCAGACAAAGATGTTCTGCTTTCCGAAAGTGCCAAAGAATCAGACCGCTGCCAAAAAAGCATCTTTGAGGATCTGTTTCTGGACAGAACCTACTGCTATGCCGGGTGCTATATGGTAAGAACGGAGCTGTTTTTCGCCTGCTACCCGGAGAAAAAGATGCCGGAATCCCCGGAAGGGCAAAATCTACAGCTTTTGCTGCCCCCTGCCAGCCGCAGCGAATGTGGCTATCTGGATGAAAAGCTGCATACCTACTGCCGCCGCCACACCGGGCATTCCAGCCGTGACCGCTCCTATCAGGAAAAACTTAAGGCGCATGGAAAATTTCACCGCTTTGAAGCTGGCAATTCTGGAATACTGCCATTGTGACCGTGCCCACTATGAAATGCTGGCACGAGCCTTAGAAGAAAAGAATCGGAAGATCCTGCTGCACAGTGCCGTGCAGCGGGCAAGAAAGGATCTGAGAAAATGAAGATCGGAATTTTGACCTTCCACGAAGCAGACAGCTATGGTGCTGTCTTGCAGGCATATGCCTTGCAGCAGATGCTCTTAAAACTGGGGGCAGACAGCGAATTTGTGCAGATCCGGATGCCCCAGACTGAAACGAAGGCACAGAACCTTACCGGTGCTGCCGCCATTTTCGCCCGCCGTATGCAGGCAGAGAGCAAAAAGCGGGAAGCACTTTTTTCCGACTTCCGGCAAGCGTATATGAATATTTCTCAAGGTTATCAGCCCACAGACCCCATTGACAAGGACTATGACTGTTTTGTAGCTGGC
>JAZNYB010000226.1:0-7011 GCA_045594185.1 Faecousia sp.
AGCCGTAGGCCACACGCTGTCGGGCAGGTAGATGGCACCGGAAGAGGTGTCGGCATAGTGATAATAGTCGTTGATCGTGTTGATGGTGGGAGCAAAATCCTCGGAAAGGGCAACCACACCCACCACCGTGAACACATCCCCCTGCAATTCGATTGTCTTTCCCACCGGGGACTGTCCACCAAAAAGGGTATTGACCGCAGTGGTATTGACCAATGCCACTTTGCGGAAATCTTCATAGTCAGACTCCGTAAAGCCCCGTCCGGATTTGATCTGATAGCCATAGACGGAGAGATAGTGGGGATCGATACCGTACACTTCGCCGTTAAACTGGCTGTTTAAGTAATACACCTGCTCTGCATAGTTGCGCACTGTGTACAGGGATACCCGTTCAGCGCCCTGGATATCCCCGATCTGCAGGCGGGTACGCTCCGTAATGGTGCGTACCCCGTCCGGAATGGGGCTCCAGCTCATGTCGTAGGGATAACCATTCTGATTCAGCTGCACGGTTACCACATTATTTCCCGCACCGATGAGGTTTTCCTTGATCTGCTCATTGGTTCCCTTGATAGTGGAAACAATGGTGATGATGGCCGCAATGCCGATGATGATACCCAGCATGGTCAGAGCGGAGCGCAGCTTATGACTCCAGATCCCCTGGAAGGCAAGTCTGATATTTTCCATACTGACCCTCCTTAATACACTTCAGCATAAAGCTGTTCTTCCGTGCCAAATACGGTCTGCGCCCCCGCCTTTACATCTCTTCCATAGGGGAAGGCAATGTAGTCTGCTTCGGTGATCCCTCCAAGGATCTCAATATAAGTTCCGTCATAAATGGTCTTGCCTGTGAGTACCTGCCGCTTTTCCAGCAATCCCTGTCCATCCTGCACAAACACATAGGACGCTCCGTTTTCCTGCCGCACAAAGGCAGCATCCAGATAAAGGGCAGTGCTTTCCCTGTTTTCGTATACGATGTTCACATAGTAACCATCGGTACGCAGATCGGCTGTGCCATCAACGGAGACGGAAACAGGATAGTATGACACATTGGGATTTCCCTCCATGGCAATGTACTCCGGGTCATCAATGGGATATTCCCCGATTTCCGTAATAGTGCCCGAATACACAGAGCCGGTCTGCCAGTTGGTGATCTCCACCTGCTGACCCAGCCGAAGCTGTGACCAGAACATCTCGCTGATAGAGCCTTCCACAATAAAGCCGCCACCCGCGGATATCTTGATAACAGGCTCGCCGGTTTCCAGCGCCACCTGAGGATCGAGAACGGACACCACATAGCCCGCCATCTCGCTGCACACCGCTTCCGTTTGAAACTCCTTCTGCATGATGGCATACTCCGCCTCTGCCATTTTCAGGTTGAAGCGCATTTCCTTAATTTGCGTCTCCATTTCCTCCCGCATTTGGGTAATCTGAGAGGAGGTATAACCACTGTTCATATTGAGAGACGGTCCGGTGGTGGGTTTTGTGGCTTCGTCCTCGTCCTCCTCCACCGGGAAGAAGGTAAAGGAATATACATAGGTAAAGTCGCCGGTTTCCAAGGTTCTGGAAGACACGGGTTCTGTCTGCTCAGTCGCGGCTTCCGTGTTGCTTTCCGTCTCCGCGGCTTCGGAAGCACCGGGATCTTCCGTAGGTTCGGTGGCTTCGGAGGGTTCAGTCGCTTCCGTTGGTTCTGTACTCTCCGAGGGTTCTGTACTCTCTGAGGGCTCTGTGATTTCAGACGGCTGGGTCGTTTCCGAAGGCTCTGTTGTCTCAGAAGGCTGGGTAGGCTTCATAACCTTATCCCGCAGGAGCAGCAGCCCGGTTTGGTTGGTCACTTCTCCCTTGCCGGAGTCGTTTTTCCGGGTTTCCACAATGACATAAAGGGCTTCTGCCTCGGTATTGGCTTCATAGCTTTCAAAGATCTGCGCCATGACATTCTCATCAAAAACCAGATCCTCCCTTGCCCACAGGGTCGCGGGGCTGGCTTCCGTTCCTCTGCCGTATTTCAGGAAACGGAAATCCTCGTCTTCCTCCAAGGTTCCCACATTGGCACTTCCGGTGCTGCCGCTGCCGGAGCCGGTAGAGCCGGGAATATAGGTAATAGGCTTCAGCTTTTTGATCTGTGCCAACTGCGCCTCCGCATCGGTAATGCGCATTTTGGTTTTTTCAATGTCCAGCTTTTTTCGGTTGAGAGTAAGCTCGGACAAGGTGGTATCATAAGACAGCAAGGGCTGACCCGCCTGGACATACTGCCCTTCCTGCACCAAAACCCCGGTCACCTCCTGGGTTTGAGACAGGTACACAAGCTGCAGCCGATCCGTTTTTACATAACCGTAGGAGGTCATGTCCTGGGTGATGGTGGTGGACAGATAAAATTCGTCAATGTTGTATACCGGCACAGGCTTCTGGTTGCTCCGGGCAGCAAAGATCCCCACCTCTACCAGCAGCACCACCGCCAAAAGAACGCACACCACGGTCATAACGATCTTGTTAGTCTTCTTCATGGCTGCCTCCCTTCTGTCCTTCCGGGAACAGGGGTTCTTCCGGGAATATGGGTAGCTCCGGGAATATGGGTTCTTCCGTGGATACAGATTCTTCCGGGAAGATGGGCAGCTCCGGGAACAAGGGTTCTTCCGTGGATACAGATTCTTCCGGGAATATGGGTAACTCTGGGAATATGGGTTCTTCCGTGGACACAGATTCTTCCGGGAAGATGGGCAGCTCCGGGAATACAGGCTCCTCCCTCGCCATGGTTATCATGGGCTCAGCAGGCTGATCCTCCAAAAACGGTTCATCCCAAACATCCCACGGCTTCCGTTCTTCTCCGCTTTCCTTGGGAGGATCAGGGAGCAGACCGCCTTCAAGCTGTCCATCCCGGATGTGGCAAATACGGTAAGCCCGGGCTGCGATCTCCTGCTCGTGGGTGATCATGATAATGGTCATGCCCTCTTTTGCCAAGCCCTCAAAAATATCCATGATCTGCTGACCCGCTTCGGAATCCAACGCACCCGTAGGCTCGTCTGCCAGAAGCAGCTTGGGATTCGTCACAATGGCTCTGGCAATGGCAACTCTCTGGCTCTGTCCGCCGGAAAGCTGATTGGGATAAAAGCGCATCCGGTCAGCAAGTCCCACTGCGGTAAGCGCTTTTCTTGCCCGCTCCCGCCGTTCCTTCGGACTTACCCCGGCATAAAGCAAGGGCAAAGCCACATTGTCCAGAGCAGTCATTTTGGGAAGCAGATGAAAATTCTGGAACACGAAACCAATGGAGCGGTTACGGATATCCGCCAAGGCATTGTCGTTCAGCTCGCCCACCTCCTGCCCATCCAGAACACAAGCTCCGGCGGTGGGCAGATCCAGACAGCCGATCAAATTCATAAGGGTGGTCTTGCCGGAGCCGGAAGGCCCCATAATGGCAATGTACTCCCCTTTTTCCACCTGCAAATTCACATTTTTCAGCACAGGAACCGGGCTTTTCCCCCGGTAATACTCCTTGCATACATTTTTTAACTCCAGAAGCATACTCAGTCCTCCAGATCGCCGTCAGAGGAAGCCCCACTGCCCACCAAGTCTCCATCAGAAGCAGGGTCGTATCCACTGCTCCCGGATGAGCCGGAATTGGACTGGCCGGGAAGGGATATGCCCCCGATCAGTTGTCCGTTTCCAAAAGGCGTTTCCTGAGAGCCACCCTCGTTGGGGGACTTGGTATCAGAAAGCTCCGGCGATTGCGCTCCTTCCGGTTCATCATCGTCCGCTTCCCCATTGTCTGAATCATTCTCCTGAGAATTACCGGCATTTTCCCCCTGATCGTTTGCGGCATTTCCTGTGGCAACAGTGCCGTCCTCCCGGATGGTGGCCGCTCCCGTGTGACAGGTTTCCGCAGGGAACGCAATGTAGTCCTGTTCGCTAAGACCGCTGAGGATCTCCACGGTAAAGGTGGTGTCGTCATAGCCCCCCAGGGTGATGGCTCTGCGCTCCAAAAGCCCTTCCCCGCTTTCCGCCCAGACAAATACATTCCCCTCGGTATCGTAGCAAATATAATATTCAGGAAGCCATATACCCTCATTCTCGCTGACCAGTCCGCTCAGCTCCAAATACACGTGCTGACCCAGCATCAAGCCCTGAGAATTTTCCAGCTCCACATAGAAGGAATAGCTGCTGGATGTCATCATGGAGCTGTCCGGGTTGATGGACTCCTGCTGCTGCGCGCTTTCCAGATCAATGGAGCTGATAACGCCCTTCCAAGCCTGCGTGTCATTGCTTCGGGATGTCACATTCACCACCGCGCCGGCAGTGATGGATGCCATATTCAGCTCGTTCACCGTCCCCCGGATGCGGTAATTGCCAAACTGCTGGATGATCATGTACGCTCCGTTCAGCTCCCCGGTATCGTTCACATCAATAGAGATGACCTTGCCGCTGATGGGGCTGACCACATTCACATTTCTTAAAGCGGTGTTGACCTGCTCGATCTCCTTGTTTTTGACCTTCACATTATACTCCGCTTCCTCCAACTGCGCCTGACGATCCTGAATCTCCACGGTATAGCTGAGCTGATCCTCTTTCGATGCCTCTTTCTGCTCCTTTTGAAGCTGGGCGATTTGAGTTTTCAGGGTGGTAACAGTGTTGTTGAGCCGCTCCAGCTCCAGCCGCAGCTTGGAAAGCTCCAGACTGAGGGCTTCGGAGTCATAGGAAAACAGCACATCTCCCGTGTTTACCTCCTGCCCTTCCTCCACATGAAGGGCCGTGATCGTCTGGGAGTCGTCCTTTCTGATCTCCACACGATCCTCAGAAATCACCACACCGGGAAACTTGTCGCTCACAGCAATAGAGCCTTTTTCCACGATCTTGCCTACATTTTCTACATAGACAGTCCCACCGGACTGCTTTCCGCAAGCACCCAGGCTAAAAATCAAAGCTGCCGCAAAAAGCAGCGCAAGCCATTTCTTGTTCATAAGCGTGATCCTCCATCTTCATGGGCTTTATCAAAACAATTCTATCATTGGTATGTGCGTAGGCGCAATGGGTATGCCCTTCAATTCCTCTCTGGTAAAAAAGCGCAGCTCTCTGGATTCTTTGCTGGGCTTCAACACAGGTGTCTCCCGCAGCCGTGTTTCATACAAAATACAGATCATACGGTGGACTGTCCCATCCCGGTAAGCCACGATCCTCCCCGGCTCAGCAAAGACCTTTTTCTTCACAAAGTCCCGCTCCCGCAGACGAAGTCCGGTTTCCTCCCAGACCTCCCGGGCAATGGCTTTTTCTTCCGACTCCGTACCCTTTACGCCTCCGCCTACAAGACCCCAAAGGTCACTGTCCCGGCGGTATTCCAGCAAAAGGCGATCCTCCCACACCACAAGAGCGTTCACACCCAGACGAATCTTCCGGTTGGGCTTTGGCGCGTGGGGATCGTTCATGTAAAACACGGCGTATGCCACAAAACCACCGCTCCTTCTTCCCGATGATACCACCGGGAGAGAATATTTCAAGCTATTATATCATATCTTCGGCGCAAACTCAACCAAAAGAATTTTGATTTGGGGAAAATCCGGTTTTTTTGCGGTTATTATAGCACGGCGAGCCGGGGGGAGGTTGAAATAAATTGTGAATTATTTACAGAATGTTCCTTCCTCTGTTATGAAACCACCTTGTCCATCATAGACTTTCCAGAAAGAAGGTGGTGGCACAATGTCCAAAAAAGGAACGATGTTTTATCAGGCACTTCTTCTCACCGGGGCGAATCTCCTTCTGCGCATGGTGTCTCTTGGTTTTCAGGTGTACTTATCCGGGCGGGTGGGAGCGGCCGGCATTGGGCTTTTGCAGCTCACCCTTTCCGTCTGCACCCTGTTTATGACCGCAGCCATGGGAGGCACCCGCACCGCCACCATGTACCTCACCGCCGGGGAGCTGGGCAAGGGGCGCACCGGAACTTTGGGAAAGGTTCTGACTGCCTGCTTCCGCTATAGCTTCCTCTGCTCCGGGGCAGTCGCTCTTTTGGTCTACGCCTTTGCTCCCATAATTGCGGAAAGCTGGGTGGGTGACTGCCGGGTGCTGCCTGCCCTGCGCATCTTCGCCGCCTTTCTCCCTGTGACCTGTCTTGTGGGGCTTCTCACCGGGTACTACACCGCCGCCGGAAGGGTAAAGACACTGGTTGCCGTAGAGGTTGCGGAGCAGCTTGTATCCATGGGGGCAACTGTCACATTTCTCCTGCTGTTCGCGGGGGATGATCCCGGTATTTCCTGCGCCTGCATCATCGGCGGAAGCTGTGCCGCCAGTATCGTGACCCTGATCTGCCTTCTGCTGTTCAAGAGAAAAACGCCTGCGGATGCTTTCTCCCAAAACCCGGTCATGCCCCGGCTTCTCCGGGTAGCAGTACCCCTTGCCTTTGCGGATATCTTCCGAATGGGCATTTCCACGGTGGAAAACCTTATCGTTCCCCGGCGGCTCGCCCTTTTTTCAGGAGGAAAACAAGCTTTAGCCGCATACGGCGAAGTCTGCGGCATGGTGTTCCCGGTGCTGATGTTCCCCGCGTCCATTCTCTATTCCCTTGCAGAGCTTCTTATCCCGGAGCTGTCCCGATGCGCCGCCGGGGGAAGAAAAAAGCGGACAGGCTACCTCACCGCCCGCAGCCTGCGTGTCGCCTATGTCTATGGCTTGGGAGCAGGAGGGTTGCTGTTCACCCTGTCCCAAGGCTTAGGGGTTTTGCTCTATGACAATCCGGAGGTCGGTCGCTTGCTCAAAACCTATGCCTTACTCGTCCCCATGCTATACACCGATGCCATCACCGATGCGGTCATTAAGGGCATGGGGCAGCAGGTCGCCAGTGTGCGCTATAACACCCTGACCTCCTTTTTGGATGTGGTCTTTTTGTGGCTTCTCCTGCCAAAAATCGGTTTGGAAGGGTATTTCCTCAGCTTTTTTGTCACCCACGCCTTTAATTTCTTCCTGAGTATTCGCCGCCTGCAAAAGGTCACCGGCTACCGTCCCCGGATAAGAGGGGTTCTCAGGGGACTTCCGGCG
>JAZNYB010000227.1:0-2992 GCA_045594185.1 Faecousia sp.
GTTGTTAGTCTCTCTTGTCTTCCTAAGACCGCTTGGCCCCCGATTTGATGACTTCCTCATAGCTGATGCCGCAGCCGCAGGAAATGGTCTGCATGCCGGTAGCGGTGCAGGTAGCTGCCTTGGTCACGGTAGCCTTGGTATTGCCGCCACAGGAAGGCAGGTGCCAACGGCCGTTGGCATACTTGTAGTAGCCGCTTTCCTTTGCGGTCTCCGTATAGCTACCATCTGCATTCAGCAGTTTAACAGCGGTAATGGGAACATTCACATAGCTGATGGCGCGATCATGCTGGGTAGCCTGATAGGTAACAGTCTTGGTGTTCTTGGATACATCCACATTGATGATGGCACCTTCTACGCCGCTGATGGCAGCACCACCGGCAGTAGTGTACAGAGCACCGGACTGTGCGGACATCTGGCCCTCAATCACAACTTTCGCATCCGTCAAACCGGTACGAGTGCCGGTTCTGCCGGGTACATATTCCAGAGGTGCAAAAGGCAGATTGGCACTGCCGCAGTGTCCGCCCCACTGATCCTGATCGTATACATAGGCGCTGACACCGTTCATGGTGCAGGTTGCACCCTTCTTAACAATAATCTCAGAGCCGGGTAGCAGGGCAATATCCTGCTTGATAGCTACTTCCGAGCCGGCATTGATCTGAACGGTAAAGTTATTGTTGATAGGCAGCGTAAACTGCTTGGAGTCCAGGCTTGCTGCCTCACTGATCTGCATGCCAATGGGAGAAATGGAAACCTTTGCATTGTTGGCTTCCAGAACCAGACGGTCTCTGGTGCCATCGTAACACTTGGTAACATAGCCGCTCTCCATCTCGAACATAGAGCCGCTACCTATACCGGAAATGAAGGGCACAGAAGAAGTGAAGCCCATGGAGCTCATATAGATAGTGGTAACACTGTACTCCTTAGCACCTGCGTACAGACTCATGGGAACTTCCACATTCTGGATATAGTACTGAGACAGAGGGAATACACCGTAGCCATGCTGCGCAGTATCATCTGCCATCTGCAAAGTAGCGGTACCACCACGGAAGTCAGTAACCTGGAAGTTCTCGTAAACAGCACCGGTGCTGTTGATCGTCACACTACCGCTGCCGGTAATAAAGCCGTAAGCATGCAGCTGTCCATTAACAGTGATGTTACTGCCGCTGTTCATATTCACAAAGCTGCAGGAACCATTAGGAGAACCTCCGTAAGGAGCACTGGAAGTAATAACGTGATGTTTGGCAGACAAGCTCATGACACCGTTAACGGTGATCTTGGCACCATCTGCCATGGTCAGGGTACGGTAAGCCACGGGCTGAACACGCTCAGTTACCCATGCAGGGATGTTGGTAGCATCATAGCAGGTCTCTGCTGCATCAAAGGGGATCAGCAGAGTGTCGCCTGCGGGAATAGTATACTCGCCCGCAGCCAGAGTGCCATCGACCGCCAGAACAATCTTGGTACCGGCTGCCGCTGCTGCATTCAGATCTGCAAACAGATATGCGCCATCAACCCGGAACCAGGCGTTAGACGTAGCACTGGCAAAAACTGCGGTTACGTTTTCGCCGGGGGTATAGGTGGCGCTGGTGGACAGAATCTTATTATTTGCCGTGCTGATCCAGCCCAAGAACACAGAGCCACTCTTGGACGCAGCGATTAGAGTACCGGAAGCGGTCGTGCCGGAAGCAACATCGGTCGCATCGGACTTGACAACACCCAGAGCGCTGTCATATGTAACCGTAACAGGGCCGGCGGCCAAGGTCACCGGCATCGTATTCTCATCGAGCTGCTCCGTATTGTCAGCTTCGGGTTCGGTTGCTTCTGGTTCCGTTTGCACAGACTCGTCGTGGTTGTGCTCAGATTCCGTTGCAACAGTATCCGTTTCATCGTGGCTGTGCTCGGTTTCTGTCGCAAATGTCTGTAACGGCAGTACCGAGACAACCAGGATCAACGCCAACACAAACGAAAGTGTCCGTTTCATCAGGTTCGTGAGCATGGTTTCATACCTCCATCTTGCTAATAAGTATGTATATATAAACATTTAAATATGTTCTATTTAAATGCGTGTATTTCTTCTGGATTTCGCATACAATGCTATTATAATTTAATTTACTATACCATAATTTTATAGGGAAGTCTACTGTCTTCATAAAGATTTCCCGCAAAAGAAGCTTACATTTTTTGCAGCATGGCAGCACCTGTACTCCATTGACCGCACAGCATTCCTGACAGTTTTGTCCTTGATTCCCACAAAAACCACGCTATTTCTGCTACATGCTGATATTCGCACCGATATGTGCAAAAATTGCGAACCAGTGACCCAAGCCACTGGTTCGCAATGATAGAAATGTAAAGCGTGTTATGCTTTGGCACATTTATGCTTCTTTATTGAATAATACGGCCACAATCGGCGCAAATAGCAGGATCCTCTCCTACTATGTGGGGTACAGGAGAATCAATTTGGATATGTTCCTCACTGACCAGATGTTCCTGTCCATCGGCATCAGTACCGTAGGCATGGATCACCACAGCTTTCGGCCCGGAAAGGTTCAGCACGCAGGCTCTAAGCCAGCCCGTCCATCTTCCGTCCGCCGCCATCTCGGCGCTCTGCCAGAGGAATGTATTTTCCCGGTCGGTGGGATCCCAGATGGCAAACCGCACAGACTCCAGATTTCCGTCCACATCGGTCATATACACGTACATCCACTGTCCATCTTCGGAATACGCTGCTTCGATGGGGAATTTGGGTTCTACCGCCTGCGCCGCGTAGGTTCGTCCGTCGGCAATCAGGCTGCTCTGGTCATTGACATAGGCATCGAAATAGTAGATTCCGGCGCAGTTGTGGTAGCCCAGATCCACCGTCACCTGCCAGGAACCGTCATCTTTCTGCTCCGCCGGATACCAGCGGATGTCATCCTGACCGTTTTCCCGGCTCCAGACCGAGAAAATCACCCTTTCGCAGTAACCTTCGGGCACAACCCGCAGCTGCAGC
>JAZNYB010000228.1:0-8580 GCA_045594185.1 Faecousia sp.
TGATTTGCTCCATGTGTTGTTCTGTTACAATCCCTTATATAGGTTAAGGTACGGGTATCAGTGCTGTTCTTGCTGATTTCTCTGTTGTGTTACAATCCCTGATATAGGTTAAGGTACTGGAAACTCCTCTGAGATTGAAAACATGATCGGCTTTCGTTGCTCCGTTACAATCCCTTATATAGGTTAAGGTACAGGATCAGGATGACCTCAACGAGGGTGGAAATTTCGTTACAATGCCTTATATAGGTTAAGGTACAGGACGAGGCCATCGCGCATGTGACCAAGTAAGTTACAATCCCTTATATAGGTTAAGGTACCAGAACATTTTGTGTTCTATTTGCAGTATACACCGCCCATTTTCCGTTGTCAAGGGCAAATTCGCAGTTGGTTTACATAATGCCAAAACAACAAAGGCATACCTTTTCAAGTCGTGTTTTCAATGTGCCTGACCGGTCATCCGGATTTTTGAAAAGGATTGCCTTTTGGGGCAGGATATGCTATCTTGGTGTATGCGGGAATAGAAAGCAGGGCTTTCCGGTATATGCCGAGAAAACGGAAGGGATGGTCTTATGCAGCTTCATTTGGAATTATATGGTGACGATCTTCGTTTGCCGCTGGCTTATCGTCCCTTGATTCAGGGGATGATCTACAATGCCCTCCGGGATGAAACGACATATTCCGCACAGCTCCACGATCAAGGAGAGCCATTCCTGGGGCGGCAGTTCAAGCTTTTCACCTTTGGTCAGCTGGAGGGGAAATATGTGATCAACGGCGGCATGATCCACTTCCCGGAAGGAGCGCGTCTGGAGCTCCGCAGTGTCCGTGATGAGCTGCTCCTGCGGCTGTTTGCTGCTTTTTCAGTGGGTCAGTGGGTGCGCCTTGGGAGCTGCTCCATGGTGATCCGCCGGTGCTGGCTGGAAAATATACGGATCAACTCTGAAAATCTGGTTGTGGATACCCTGTCCCCCATTGTTTCCTACATCACGGAGGACGACGGAAAAACCAGATTTTTCTCCCCTCACCAGCCGGAGTTTTATGCTATGGTGCAGAGGAACGCCTGCCGAAAATGGGCAAGCTCCCACCCGGAAGAAGACTTTACCTTTTCTCTTTTGCCGGCGGGGGACTTTCGCAAGCAGGTCACCATGTTCAAAAGCACCAGGATCACCGCATGGGGTGGACGGTTCTGCCTCATGGGAAAGCCGGAGGAATTAAACTTCCTTTACCACACCGGACTGGGAGCAAAAAATTCTCAGGGCTTCGGAATGTTCAAGCCGCTGTAAGTTCATAGCCACACCGGGAAACGGAACACCTTCCGAATCCCGGTGTGTTTTTCTTGGAAAAGACGGCGGGGTCAGGTCGCCTGCTTAATGGACAGGCTGATGCTGCCGCTGCTTTTATCGATGCTCAAAATCTTCACCCGGACGATATCGCCAACAGCCAAATGCCCCTCTACATTACGGATGCTTTTGCCGCTGATCTCAGAGAGGAAAACCATGCCCACACGGTTGCCCCCGATGTCCACATAAGCACCGAAAGCATTTATGCTCTTTACCTTCCCGGTTACGGTCATGCCGGGCTTGATTTCACCGGACTGATTATTCTGGGGAGAATTTCGGGCAGCAGCCTGAATTGCCCCATGAACCTTTTTGACACCGGGCAAGGGCGTTTCGATCTTCTTGTAAGCCTCCAGAGGCATATAAGACACAAGCTTGCTCTCACCGCAAATCGTCTGGCGCATGGTCATCAGAGCTGTCCATGTGGAGCTCTTGCGCAGATCCACATGATGCTTCTCCTTCAGCCGCCCCATATATCGCTCCATATACTGCGTAACGGCACGCTTTAACCCCTCACCTTCCAAGGGTATGGGCGCATACCCAAAGTCCTTGTAAAGCTGAGAAATGTCATGCTCCAGCAACGCCGTGACCGTCAGCCGGGTACGCCCATAGCCATAGGGTTTTCCCTTGCCGATGCTCTGGTAAGCCTCCCCATCCAGAACCAGTGCCAGAAGCAGAAGTCCCAGCTCATCGGGGTGGAGATTTTTGTAGCGAATGACACCGGCAAACTCTGTTCCCACGGGCAAAGGGCACATTTTGGAGCTGAATTTGTTTTCGGTGCTGCCACTTTCCGGTGCGGATGGTTCTTTTAGCCAATATTGCTTATAGCCCCGCAGCCGGAAATCCTCCTCGCTGTAAGGCTTGCCGTCCGTGGAGTAGCCGGGGAAATAGCCGGGCTTCGGCTCCAGCAGATCCAATTGAATGGGGGGCAGTGGCGTGGGCGATCCCATGGCGATCAGGTCACCAAAGGAAACACGGGAACGGTACGCAGAGCCGTCCTTGTCCGCAAATCCCAAAATGGCCCGGGGATAATCCAGGGGAACGGCACCGCTTTCCCATGCCGACCGATGTGCCTCAGGCAGCCCTTGAGACAGGGCATAGGGATAGCCTACTCTGGGATATCTGGACATACCGAAGAAAATATGCCCATTGTATTTTACATAGAAAACAGGCTTTTGCTGTCCTTCTTTCGGAAGCTCCCAAAAGCTGGTGTCCTTAACCCTTTGTGACCCCTTCAGACCGTTTTCCCTTGCCTTCAGATCCAGCTCATAAGCCAGAATATCCTCTCCGCTGATGGGCAGAGCCTTGGAGGAAGTCTTGTCCGGCTCAGGGAAAACATAGATGTGATTGGGAATTTTTCCAACCGGCTTTCCGGTAAACAGGAGAACGCCCTTTTCCATGCTCCCTTGGGAAGCATCCGAAGGATTCCGCTTCACAAGCTTGGTCACCGTAGTACCTCTGGCAGCATATGCCACCTCCACGGTATGGGGCGGTTCAGATCTGGGATTTCCCCGGGACAAGCTGAAGGGGATCACCTGAGGATCATTTCTTGAGACTCGAAAAGGCTCGGAAACCGGATAAATCAGATATTTCCCCTTTTCCTTGCACAGATAGCCCGCCATTACATTTTGGGGGATCGTCACAGTTTTGCCTGTGGGGGTGCGCTTGGAGCGGATGTCCAAAATTGCCTCATATGTCCCTCTTACCTGAGCTTTCACACGATCTCTTGCCGACGCCATCTCCCGGAAATAGATCTGGTAGTCATCCAGATCGACCCCCGGCTGAATCAGACCAAAGCCCAGGATCTGCATATTTTCCCGGATCAATCCCCGAAGGGTGCTGCCGGGGATGGCAAATCGACCGGCAAGATCCCGGAAGAAATGCTCCCGCTCCGTCCCTTCGCTGGTTTTTCCAACAAAGATCGGGGTTTTCGCCTGCACCCGGATGTGGATCTCTCCGGTGAGAAGGCTTCCATCTATGGCATTGTGGGAAGGAAGCTCGTCCATGCTGTTGTAGCGGAAAACAGGATGCTCCGCAAAGGGAACGAAGTTATACGGTGCTTTTGCTATATGCTCATTGGGCATTTGCTTCTCCTCCTTCCCATTCCGTGAGACATACCTGATCTATGCACATCTGTCCGTCTCCATCCGGAGTCAAATATTCCCGGAAGCGGATCAGCTTGCCAAAGCGTTGAGGATTGGCAAGCATCCGCTCTTTGGAAATAAAGGTGTCCCCTTCCTCTCGGGAGAGCTTCACAGCCTGCAAGCCGCTTTCCCCGGGGAAGATCCTGATTTCTGTGTCAGGCTGGAAAAAGCGCACCTCCAAGACCTCGGGCAGCCGGATCTCCTGGGGCGTTTTTCCTATTACAACACGGCTGATTTCCCGTATGTATACAAAGGAGAGCAAGCTCCCCTGCCGCAAACCTTGTTCCAGAGACAGCTTTTCAATTTTCATATGCTTGTCCTCCTAAGGCTCGAATCCAGCTTCGCGCTGTAGAGATGCCGGACGAAAGCTCCGCTCCCTGTTTGAAGCAAAGCTCCACCTGCTCCGTTCCGTCTTTTCCGGGGATGGCCGCGGTGATCCTTCTCACATCCAGATATCCTCTGCCAATGGCGCTGCCGCTGCCCAGAGAGTACAGCCCCAGACCCAGATCCCGCAGGGCGAACAAAATCAGCGCGCAGGCAGCCGGTTCATCCTTGGGTACGGCTATTTTGATTTCCAGCCCGGAGCAAAGCGGCGCTTCAGAAAACAGCCCCTTGTTCATAACGCTTCCGGTAAAGCGGTTGAGGCGGGTGCGGGAAATAGAGACAGGCTTTTCAGGCGGAGTTAATTCCACATCAGAGAATCGCGCACGCCCCGCAATGCCGTTATCCTCCATGCTCCTGTCTGCCCCACGACCAAATATGCTGCTTACATACTCTCCCGGCAAAAGGAATTTTTCGGCAATGCTCTCCACTCTGGAACGGATCGCGCCCTTCACGGACGCGCCGGTGAGGATCGGCGTTGCGCCCTCGTACAAATTCTCCGTGACACTTCCCTTCGCGAAATGGGTTGGGGCAGAGGATTTGGTTAAAATGGCAGAGGTGGTAGCCTCAACGGTAAAGACAACATACTGATCCTCCTTTATTTCAGGCAGGATACAGGGGGTTACGGCTAAGTCCTGATCAAGCCAGGCTTCCCGATCGTTTTTGTCGGTCAGCTTAAATTGCCGCTTTTTGACATCCAGCCTGACTCTGCCAAAACCGTTGGCTTTTTGCGCGCCAAAGAGGATAAGCCCTCCATGGACTGCCCCCAGCATGGCTTCTATATGCTTTTCGGCACCTTGCTGCTCCCCTTCGTTTCCTGTCCAGATCAGGGTGAAGTCAAACCGGGAGCCCACGCCCGCTGCCACCACATCAAACTTCGCTCCATCCACTGCAGAGCCGGTATGCCCGTCTATGCGAAGTCTGGGACGGCTTCTTTGCGCGGTGTCTCCGGAAAATACGCCGTCTGAGAGGATGATGCGCCCTTCCCGCTCCTGTGTGCCAAAGAGGTTTCGTCCGGCGGCGGGGTCGTGGGCATCCAGCCAGCTCCGCAATGCTCCTGCCAGAGAGCTGGCTTGGAGGATCGCTGTGCCGTCACTGCGGCAGAGGATCATGTCCGCATCCCCTTCCGCGTTTCCGGTTCGTAAAGGGGTTAGGCAAGTAGCGGCAACATCGTAACGAAGTGCGTAAAAGAAAGCCATATCAGTTTCCTCCTCCCTTCCGGTGATAGTCCAGCAGCATACAAAGAAGATTTAATCTCTCACTCTTGTCCCGGGTGTCTTTGATCGGCAGCTCCGTGTCCGGGTCCAGCACCTCATTGACAAGGGTAAGGATACCTTTGTAGTCAGCAGCAATGGCAGGATTTTTGTTGGTGGTATATTTAGAGATAAAGACTCTCAGAGCTTCTGTATCTCCCCCATTTGCGATCGCCTTTTCGCACTGAGCCTGCACTTCTCCCAGACGGCTGGCGGAAACAGAATACTTCGCCAATTGACAGGATCGCTCCTGAATCCAGCGCATTTTTTTACGGCGGAGAACCACATGGTCAGGAAGCGTGCCATCAGTCCTTGCTCCGTTCAGCTTTTGCTTTTTGCTCAGGCGTTCAAACCGCTCCCTGCTCAGAAACAGAACCTGCCCAAAGCCTTCATTCCTTCGAATGCCGATGCCCGCTTTTTGCAGAGCTTCCAGCCTGTCCAGTCCGGGGGCAGTCTGGCATTGGAGCTTGAATACGCTTCCCCGTTCGTACATACGCACCGCCGGGGAGTGGCACTGCCATGTGCGGTTATAAGCCTTGTATTCCGATACAGCGGTGGCACTGTGTTCAATTTTGGTATTTACCCCCAGAAGGTGGGAGAAGAAGGCATCATCCATAGCCCGGGGGCTTCCGGTTTCGTCCATGGCAGCGGCAGGAGAAAGCAGCATCATATATAATGTTGTTCCCATTTCCTCCTGCGCCCGGATTCCGTAATCCTTCACCCAATGGGGCTGCTCTGCCTGCTCCGCCTTCACAGAGCATTGACCAAAGCCGGCGTTCCGATCCGCGCCCAGCCACACATCCCCCCAAAGGCAGTCCATGATCTTCGGGGCGAGCGTGGGATCGTCCAGCAGAATATAACCCTCCAGAGTTTGACCGGCGCACAGATACTGTGTCTGGAACACCTGCTTTTCTTTGGCATTTGCTGCCCGCTTGATCCGCATAGCACTGTCTGTTTCGGGCTTCCAATAGCAGATCGTATCATCCTCCAGCACGCAGAAAGTGCCTACCTTTGCCCGCTTTTTGACCCCAGTGTAGGTTCCGCTTCTCAAAATGGACTCCAGACCACTCTCCTTGGCGTCCTCATAAAAGCCCATGGGGGTGGGAATTGTAGCCGGCAGCCCCTCATGAGCTTCCTTGCAGGAGGGGAGCGCATCCAAAAAGCGGGTCTGATAGGAAAGCAGCTTGATCCGGTTCTCCTCAAACCACTGGGGATCGTTTTGGGCAAGACGGCTCATAACCATGCCACGGACGGCTGCCCCGGATACACAGGGACGGGTTTCATAGCTGTTGTCAAAGCTGTGCTCCGGGTTGGTTGCCTGCACCGGCAGTTTTAGATAAAGGCTATAGTGAATACAGGCGCAGGGAGGCTGGGGAAGCGGAGCCGCATGGAGTGTTGCCTCTTTACTAAGCATCCGCACATGACCAAAGCCACGGTTTCTTAATGTACCCAGATACCGGATGCCCCGCAAAGCATTCTCAATAAGGCGAACATCCTCCCCGGCGCAAAGAACTTCCCCCTCAAATCGCAAGCCCCTTCGGATACAGGAGGCGATCCGGTAGCTGCCCTTGCTGATGATACCGTTGTCCAAAGCGGTGAAGGTTCTGGTTTCAAAGCAGTCCGCCGGATCGGCAGGGGCATCCGAAAGTGTAAAGGCGGTGATGTGTATTTTTCTCCGGTCATCCGTTTCGCTCCAGCCCTCAGTGCCAAACAGCAGCGCAGCCAGCCCGGGGTCGCCCCCTTCCCATGCGATCAGGTTCTCCACACTCTCCCGCAGCAAGCCCTTAAAGGTTGCGCCCTTCAAATAGGGATACCCCTTGGGGTCGATGCAGACGGCAATATCCTCTCCTCCGGGAATGCTGTATCCGGAGCCAAAAATCGTGTCGGACAGAAGCTCCATGGTGACCTGTAATGTAACCTGTTGGCTCATGTATCTTCCTCCTTAAAAAACTCGCAGTGATCCATCAGCTCGATGGCATCAAAATACAGGCAGTGCTTTTCTTTGCCGATTTTCCGGAACAATTCCTTGGGCAGTCCTTTTCCCTGCTCGTGGGAGTTTGCCCGCAAAAGGTCGAAGGCTGCCCGGAGCGTGCCATCCCGGTACTCGGCTGAAAGACTATGATACAGCAAGGAGCTGATCTGGCGTTCATGGAGATAGAAATTTGCCTCCGTTTCTCCTTGTTTAATGGCATTGCGCAGCTTCTTGATCTTGCTTCTGGAGATCCCTTCTCCATTTTGGTGAAGCAAAAGGCTCATCTCCCGGAAGAAAGCAAAGGTGCGCACAGCCTCCTCCCGGCAGCCCGGAGGTGTTACAGAGGCTACAGGGCGCAGGGCGATCCAGTCCCCATCCTCCGTTCTGTAGTCCTGACGGACATCCTCCAGATCTCCCTTCAACTGACCGAACTCAATATGCCAGTCCAGAGCGGAGATCCGTTTTCCTTCATCCATGGCGGCACTGAATTTCTTGGCGTTTCCGCAAAGCTCCTCCGAAAGCCGGTACGCCTGAAAGAACGGATACTTCTTATGCACAAGGGCAACACCGGCGCAGGCGGTATAGGGAAGACCGTCCTCCTTGTTGCAGGTCTTGCTCAGTTCTCTCAGCATATAATCCGCACAGGTCAGTCCGAGTCTTCCCGCAGTGACAAAGCAAACATCGTCACCTGCCAGAACCACCGGGCGAATGGGCAGCCTGTGTTCCTTGGCGTAGGGCGTTAGCTTTTCACACAGCGTTTGGAATGATTTTTCGTAGTCGGCTTGGATAGCGGAGCTGAAACGCTCCAGCAGCTCACGGCAGGAGTCCCAGGAGGAAGCGGCCTCCTTTTCATAAATACCGTTCACACGACCGCCCATACCGTTGCCGTCAATATGCACAACGGCAATGAAGTTATCCTCTCCCACCAGCTCATCAAATTTCGCGGGATATGTATAGCCTGCGGGAGGAAGGGGAAGCATTCCGGTCAGCTCCGGTCTGCCGGATAATTCCTGAGGCTCTGGAACCTTCTCAATACCGAAGCCCGTTTGCCGGATGGCATCCAAACGCAGTGCTTTTTTCTTCTCCAACGCCAACAGTAGCTTCAAAAGATTCTCTCTGGGTGTGCTGCTTTCATCATAGGGGATCTGCTTCACAAAAAGCTCCAGTCCGTCATATTCCCGCATGGCAGCTTCGGATACCGTTTTGGCAAAAAGGGTGGCTTTTTCTCTGGCTTCCTCCGGGGTCTGTCCGTCAAATTGGAGGATGGTGTGTCCACCGCCGGCATAGACCATGTTTTCTTTCTTGCTGTAAAATCCTTCGGATGTCTTGCCACATTCCTCAAAGAATTCGTTGCCGGTGACATAGCTGATGCAAGCGGAGCGGGCAGCGTTTTCCCGCAAAGCTTTGGCACGAAAAATATAATCCTGCTTTCGGGATACTTCAAGGATCATCAATACTTTTTCCAAATGAATCGACTCCTTTGTATGGGTTTTTGC
>JAZNYB010000229.1:0-4235 GCA_045594185.1 Faecousia sp.
CTCGTCCACACTTGCGGACAGAACACCTCTGCCCACATAGCCGCTGACCTGCGCTTCCAATGTCTTTTCCAATTCAATCGTCATTTTGTTCATCCTTTCTTCCTTTGGTTTGGGTTTCCTGATTCTCAGTTTACAGGATCAGGGGCGTTTCTTCTAACCTGAGGAAGCAGAAAATACCCCATAAGAGAAGCGGTGAAGCAAACTCTTATGGGGGTTAATTCTATGATTGTTTCAGGGAATTGTGAATGTTATTTGGTAATGCAAATAGGAAACATTGCCGGATGTATCCGTAAATGTAACAGGCTTGTTGAACCAATATGTGCCGGAAGGGAGCTTTCCGTAGGAGTCCCGAAGGTCAAAGTGCAAGGTCAAGCCTTTGTCCTGCTCAATGGTATAAACGACATCGTCCCAGCAGAGTTCCGGTTCCTCGTACTCCAATCCCAAATGATCCCGGATGTATTGCTCCAGAGGTATTACATAACCTTCCTCCGTCAAGCCCCAAATGGCATAAGCACAGGTGGTTGTGAGTGTTCCCTCAACAGTCGACCGCTTGGAATTATGATGGAAGATCAGATCAAATTCAGTGGAAGATCGGCGTTTCAGCTCAGCGGCAAGACCATAGCCATCGTATCTGGGTGCAGTGGGATTCAGGATCGCATCTGCCAGCATCCTCACATAGGGAGAATCTTTATCATCGCCACCGTTGTTACCAAGCACTTTATCATCATACCGCAGTACAATATAGCCGTCTTCCATTCCGATTTCAAAATAGCAAGATTCTCCACCTTCACTGCGGATGCCCTGAATACCCACAGAACCATCCTCATGCTCTATGAAGTTTAGAGAACGATGTCCGGTATACAGCGCATCATAATGATCGACTACACTGCCCTCAAAAGCAAGCAAGCAAAACATCATTCCTATATCGGGATAACCGGTAACCAGATAACAATCCTCCCGTTTGCCGTCCTCGTCTATATCGAAGGTAGCCCGGTCTAAGATTGAAAGCTCCGAATCTCTCAGTATCTTTGGCGTAGACCAGAAAAGATAATACTGTGCCAGGGGGCTATCTACGCCCTGTTCCTCATAGCAGGGCACAGTTTCCCCATTTTCGGACAAGATTATGCTTCCTTCCTCTATGCTAATGTCAAAATAATGAACCGTTTGATCTTCATCATTGGGATGTGGAGTTCCCTTTAACCGGACAGGCTCGTCCTCTGTGAAACCAACACGGCAATGCCTTGTCCAATATACATTGAAGTATTCCGGGTTTCCGTTTTCATAGACACTTAGTACAAAGGTAAAAATGCCGGATGTCGGACCGAGGCCGATATGACATTCTTCCTCCACTCCATCGCCGTCAATGTCAAAGACTTTTGCATCGAAATAGGACTCTAAAGTAATATCGCCGTTGCTGGCATTTTCCGACGGTTCGGTTAGAGTAATGCTCTCCGTCCCCTGCTGAGATTCAAAATACTCCCAAGCCATATTTTCGCAGCTTTCCTTTTGCTCGTCCACAAACCATTGGCAGTTGATGGCAAGCTCAGACAAGTACCACGGGAATTTCTCCCGAATATCCGTGGGGTAGTAGCTGCCATCTCTGGGCTCCCAGTATTCCACCAGCTTATAGGTGCTTCCATCTTTTTCTACGGTAATTGCCGTGGGGATATGACAGCCGGTCTGCACCGCCAGCTTGCCCCCTTCCAAGGTGTATTCCTCATAGAAAACCAGCATATAAACCGTGGTCTGCCCGCCTTTTCTCTCTGTTCCCAAAACCTTCCAGTCCATACAGCAGGCTCGTCCCTCGGCATCCTTGGATTGATGGCGGTCTGCGATCCGGCAGTCCACAAACACCTTGAAGGCATCATCCCGGGCAATTGATGGGTCTGTCAAAAAGCCCACCACCAAAGCGATACAAGTCAACACGGCAAGCAAACAAATCCAAAATCCCGGCTTTTTGTAGTTCAGCACGGATTTTATGCGATTCTTAACCCCCACCTCTCCAAAAGCCAGAGGGCAGGCGGCAATGCTCTTGCGGGACACAGAGCAGTTGATCAAGGCTTCGGCATAGGGCTTTTTGCTCTCCTGCCCCAGCTCCTTGATCACCTTTTCATCGCAGGCAAGCTCTATATCCCGGCAAAGGAGAATATACGCCAGCCACAAAAGCGGGTTGAACCAGTAAACCGCAAGCAGAAGAAAACCCAAAGGCTTCCACCAGTGGTCTTTTCTGCGTAAATGAGCCTTTTCGTGTGCCAAGACATAGGACATATCCCCCTCACCCATGGAGGAAGGGACAAATATCCGGGGACGGAAAACCCCTAAAATAAAGGGGCTGGCAACACGGTCACAGAGCCAGACATTTCCCTGAAGCAGTGCCGCCTCCCCCACCTTTTTGTGAATACGAAGATAAGATACGAGGGCATACAGCAGCATGACCACAACGCCCACCAGCCAAACCGCCATAGCAGCAACAGTCAAAGCCTGCATCGGATTCACACTAACTCCCGGTGTGGGGGCAAGATTCTGTGAAATCACCGGGTTTACCGCGGAATTGATCGCGGGAATACCGGTTTGGATCGTGGGAACTTCGGCATAGACAATGCTCTGCGGCACTGTCTCCGGGTTGGGGATCAGACTGAAACCGCTTTCAAGGGAAAAGGGGCAAACCAGCCGCAGAGCCACCATCGCCCACATGAGAACGGAAACCCATTTCGGGGCTTTTTTCAGCAAAAGGCGCAAAACCAGCACCGCCAAAACCAGCCAGCTTGCGTTGATGCTCATATTCAGGAGCTTCAAAAATACAGCCACCATCTTTACCCCTCCTCATATTCCGCAACCATGCGGCGCAGGTGGGCGACCTCCTCCGGGGTGAGCTGTTTTCTTGCGGTAAATGCCGCCAGGAACGCAGGTAAAGAACCGTTGAAGGTCTCCTCTATAAACTTCTCACTGCGGTGGGCGTAAAAATCCTCTTTGGAAACAAGAGAAGTCACTGAACCTCCATTGTTTTGAAAGATCCCCTTTTCGCAAAGGCGTTTCAGCACGGTATAAGTAGTAGATTTTTTCCATCCAAACACAGCTTCGCTGCGGCGGGCAAGCTCGGTGGAGGAAATAGGCTCGTTTTCCCAGATCATGGCAGCAAAGCGGGCTTCAATGGCTCCCATTTGATAATCAGACACAGAAATCAACCTCCTTTATTCTACATCGTGTCGACCTGCCATTATTCTACACTATGTAGACCTATTTGTCAAGGGGGAAACAGAAAAAACTGACAGAAGCCGGAACGAAAATATCAAAATGTCCAGTCAATTTCAACAAAATCCAAGCCGCAGTTTTTATGCGTACGCAGTTGACTCCTCCGAAGATTTATGTTACATTTTGATTGTAATGTTTGGCATTATAATCACCCATCTGTCCCTGTTTCCCAAAGGCGAAAACAGGAAGATGGCGGTGCAAGACAGATGGTTTCTATGTTTTGTAACAAGCTCATACGGTCAAACCCATTTCAGCGGTTCATTTCGTGGTTGGAGGATACGCCTATGGGAGTTGTGAAATATTTACTCTTGTTGATAGCAATATTAGCCTTTCTATATTCATTTTGTTGGTTACTTTGAAATAGCCCCTAAATCTGCTAACTAAAGGAGGGATACGCAATGAAAAAATTATGTTCATTTGCATTATGTGTATGTTTGCTGTTCTCCGCATTTGGTTGCTCCTATGCAGACGGTTTTTATGTTGGTAGCTCTGTACCAAAGCTGCAGCAGAAAGAGGGTTGGATTTGCAATATTGTAATGCTCGACTGTTTCCGCACAGAGAGGGGTTACGCCTTTACAATTTCCGATGGGAAGCGGGTTTCTGATTACTTTGAATTTTCAGAGGATAGAGAGCTGCTGCGGTCATCCGGCTTGGAATTAAAGGACATCCCTGATCTTAGTGTCTTTCTGGGTCTAACTTTTGACGAAGCACAGGAAAAATATGGACCATTTCATGCTGATATGGGCTCTGGATTTCATCAATATTGCTACTTCACCACAGACATGGGATATATCGTCTACTTTATCAAATGGCCTCAAACAATCAATGGAGAAATAAGGTCGGATATTATTACATCTGTGGATAAAATGGATATGTTTACCTTCGAAATTGTTGAGAGTGTGACTTGGGATGGGACATTTCCCAGTGAGCCTTAAGGGAGATAGGAACGAGGACACTTCCGTCCTTCTTCCCAAGAAGGGAGA
>JAZNYB010000230.1:0-3305 GCA_045594185.1 Faecousia sp.
GGACTACAACATAGGCACAGACCCCAAAACCGCAAAAGAAAAGCTCCTGCGCACATACTATCGGATGCTGAATAGAAGGTCACAAAAATATGTAGATCGTGTGTATGGTGTGACACCCTGGCGGGTGCAATATGCTCAGGATTACTACAAGATCAACGCCGCCCTGACCGATGTGCTGATCATGGGCGCGGATGACGAGAAGATTGATTTTGCCAACAGGGACGAAACACGGAACCGCATCCGCACGCAGTACGGCGTGGGGGAGAAGGATTTTCTGATTGTTACGGGAGGAAAAATCGATCAAAAGAAAAAAATCCATCTGCTGATGGAAGCTTGTTCCAATATGCCGGGGGTACAGCTCCTTGTTTTTGGAAATGTGTCTGCGGATTTGCAGGAGGAATATGATCGAATCCTGGCAGAAAGTCAGAATATTCACTCTATTGGCTGGATCAGTGCTGACAAGGTCTATGATTACTTCTTTGCGGCAGATTTGGTTTTCTTCCCTGGGCAGCACTCTGTCCTTTGGGAACAGGCTTGCGCAGCAAAGGTGCCGTGTGTATTCGGTCGGTGGCCCGGTATGGAGCATGTAAACAATGGAGGTAAT
The DNA here is from genome assembly GCA_045594185.1 of Faecousia sp. Classification (GTDB taxonomy): domain Bacteria; phylum Bacillota; class Clostridia; order Oscillospirales; family Oscillospiraceae; genus Faecousia. The sequence goes on from JAZNYB010000230.1 coordinate 605, forward strand.
GCCCAGTTTATTGAAAATCCAACCACTCAGACCATTGGGGAGAAAATCCAATCCCTGCATTTTTCACAGCAATACGAGAGGATGCGTCAGGTTGCCCAATCCGATGCAACAGATATCTATCTATACAGCGAGATCGCTAAAAAGTCATTGAGTGGAATAAGGGATATATCGTGAAATTGTCAATCAATAAAGAATTTAGAAATGCCGGCTGGATTATTGGAGAACAGGTGTTCCAAATGCTGGTATCCCTGATTGTTGGCATCCTGTCTGCCAGATATTTGGGCCCATCCAACTATGGCCTCATCAATTATACAGGATCTTTTGTAACCTTTGTAACCTCTATCACAACCCTGGGAATGGACAGCGTTGTGATTAAAAAGATGATCGAACATCCTCAGAAAGAGGGGGAATATCTGGGAAGCTGCATTACTTATCGCTTAGGTGCGGCTTTGGTTTCCAGTTTGGGTGTAATCGCTGTGGTATGGACACTGAACCCAGGGGATACCCTTATGCTCACCCTTGTTTCCCTGCAGTCCATTCAACTGTTTTTCAGAGCGGTATCCTTGCTGGATGCCTGGTTTCAAAGATATCTGCAATCCAAATATGTATCTCTTGCAAAGATGCTGGCGTGTATCATTGTTTCCGCTTACCGGATATACCTTCTGGTTTTTGCCAAGGATATCAGGTGGTTTGCCCTCTCCAATACCTTGACATCCGCTGTAACTGCCGTTGTCTTGGTTGTAGCCTATGCACGAAAAAGAACACAGAAGCTGTCGTTTTCCTTTTCGGCAGGTCGGGATACCCTGAGGGACAGCTATCATTTTATCATATCGGGGATCATGACAGCAGTCTATGGACAGATGGACAAGATCATGCTGGGAGAAATGGTGTCTGCGGAATCCGTGGGCCTGTATACAACAGCAGCAGCCGTTTGTACCATGTGGCTGTTTGTGCCAACTGCAATCATTCATTCCTTGCAGCCCAGGATTCTGGAATGTAAAAACACCGGGGATGAGGCTGCTTATTTACAAAGACTCAAAAAATTGTATGCCATTATCATCTGGCTGTGCCTTGGTGTTTCTTTGGGTGTGTTTCTTCTCGGAGATCTCGCCATCAGAATACTCTATGGCGAGGACTATGCAGGCGCAGCCGCTCCGCTGAAAATATTGATCTGGTCTGAAACCTTTGCTATGATCGGTTCTATGAGAGGCGTATGGATTCTGGCAGAGAAGAAAAATAAATATGTAAAGTATTACCTGGGAATGGGGGCCGCGCTAAACCTTCTGCTCAATTTCCTGCTGATCCCCCGCTGGGGGATTATGGGTGCATCTTTGGCGACCCTGACCACGCAGATGTTTACCAGCCTGATTGCTCCGCTTCTGTTTCGTGGGACAAGAATTCATACGAAACTCGTTTTGCAAGCAATTATCTACCCTTTTTCCCGCACGAGGTGATTTCGATGCAAATAAAAGAAATGCTAAAAAACAACCGTACGGTGTTGAAGCTATATTCCAAAATGCTCCGCCTATACTATTCCGGCCTGACCATTATTTCTCCCACGCTGAACACCAAAGCCCGATATCGTCAAATGTTTAGCAGACGCTTCCCTATAGACAACCCCAAAACGCTTAACGAGAAAATCCTGTGGCTGAAGCTAAATCGATACATGAAGGACCCGCTGGTCATTCAGTGTGCCGATAAATATGCTGTCCGATCCTATGTGGAGGAATGCGGCTGCGGAGATATTCTCAACGAGCTATACGCGGTTTATGATTCTGTGGACGAAATTGTATGGGAGGACCTTCCTCAGCAGTTTGCTCTGAAATGGAATTTTGGAGCCGGCAAAAACATCATATGTGCGGATAAGTCTCAAATGGACAAGGATGCCGTGCTGAAGCAGATGAGGAAATGGGGAAAAGACCGGTGCTGGTTGCCCCATTCAGAGATGCAGTACAAGTATATCCCAAAGAAAATCATTTGCGAACGATTTATAAGTGTGGACAAGGAGGGGTAGTATGCTGATTGCTTCTAAAAAATGGGTTGCACCGGAGGATTACAAGGTATACTGCTACCATGGCAGAGCTGTGTACATTATGGTGTGCATTGGCAGAGAAAAAGGCGGACACCCCAAGTTCTATTACTTTGACCGGAATTGGGAATTGATGATGTTCAACCCGGATGCAAAAAATGCCCCCGGTATTTCCATCCCAAAGCCCGCCTGTTTTGACAAAATGCTGGAATGCGCAGAGAAACTTTCCAAACCGTTTCCCTTTGTCAGAGTGGATTTTTATTGCGTGGGGGAGCGGTTGATTTTTGGTGAGCTGACCTTTACTCCCTCCGGTGGAATGGATACAGATAATTTCCCTGAAGCAGATCTTGAAATGGGACGCCATCTTCATATAGACGAGGATGGAACACACCACAATTCATAAAGAGGGTATAGCGTGACAATTGAGAAAAAGAATTATGATGCCTTTGATGTACTGAAAACAGGCTTGTCTATTTTAGTGGTATTCATCCATACCGGGCTTGCACCTGCGGTTGTATTGCCCTGGGTCGACATTGCAGTTCCGCTGTTTTTTATGATCTCCTCCTTTTTCTTTTTTCAAAAATTGGAGGAAGCCGGGAATAAAACCAAGGTTTTGCTTGGCTTTATAAAACGGAATTTGGTGCTGTATGCTTTTTGGTTTGTGGTGCTTCT
>JAZNYB010000231.1:0-17713 GCA_045594185.1 Faecousia sp.
CTTTGGCTTGATTTTGGACACAGCCACGGCAGTCACCAAAAAGGCAGCAACCAGCCCATAGGCGATCCAGCCCTTTGCGGTAAACAGGGCGACGATATAGACCACCAGCAAAATCAGCTTTGTCCGGGGGTCTAAGCGGTGAACCGGGGTCGTTCCGGGGAAATACTGACCAAGGGTAATATCCTTTAACACCCTCCCCTGCCCCCTTTCACCCGGCGCAGCTCACAAAGAGCCTGCTCCATGGTAAAAACGCCGGAGTCAATGGCAATGCCCATTTCCCGCAGGCGCAGAAACACCTGTGTCACCTGAGGGATGGAAAGCCCGATCTCTCTCAGTTCCCATGCTCTTTGGAAAACCTCCCGGGGCGTGCCGTCCATGCGCACCCGGCTGTGCTCCAGCACCAGAAGCCGGTCTGCCATGCGGGCTACATCCTCCATGGCGTGGCTTACCATTAAAATGGTAGCGTTTTTTGCCCTGCGGTATTCCTCAATGTTTCTTAAAATGCTCTCCCGTCCCTGAGGATCTAAGCCGGCGGTGGGTTCGTCCAGAATCAGAACCTCCGGCTCCATTGCCATAACGCCGGCAATGGCGACTCTGCGTTTTTGACCACCGGAGAGATCGAAGGGGGATTTTTCCAGGTGTTCTTCCGGCACACCCACAAAGCTCGCCGCCTGCCGTACCCGGCGGTCGATTTCATCCGGCTTCAGCCCCATGTTCTTAGGACCAAAGGCGATGTCCTTATAAACGGTTTCCTCGAAAAGCTGATACTCCGGGTACTGAAATACCAGCCCCACCTTAAACCGTGCCTGCCGGGTGGCGCGCTTGTCCTTCCAGATGTCCTCACCGTTCAGCAAAACCTGCCCGGAGGTGGGCTTCAGCAGACCGTTAAGGTGCTGCATCAGGGTGGACTTGCCGCTGCCGGTGTGTCCGATGATGCCCACCAGCTCTCCTTGCTCCACGGAAAAATTGATATGCTCAATGGCGGCATGCTGGAAGGGCGTGCCGACACTGTAAATATGACTTAAATCACGAACCTCAAGAATGGGTGACAAGGTACATTCCTCCCATCAAGCCTTTAGCCACCGGGCCAAAGCCTGGGCACATTCTTCTATGGACAGGGCATCCAGAGGCACATCCTCCCCGGCTTGCCCCAGCTTCCAAAGCAGCTCCACTGTTCCGGGAGCGGCAAGCCCCAGCTTATGAAGCATCTCCACCCGGGAAAAGACCTCTCTGGGTGTTCCGTCGGCGGCGATTTTTCCCTGATCCAACACGATCACCCGGTCAGCAAGGGTGGCTTCTTCCATGTGGTGGGTAATAAGCACCACGGTGATCCCATTTTCCCTGTTCAGCCGGGAGACGGTCTCCAGAACCTCCCGCCGCCCCTGAGGATCCAGCATGGCGGTGGGCTCGTCCAAAACGATGCACTCCGGAAGCATGGCAATGACTCCGGCAATGGCGATCCGCTGCTTCTGTCCCCCGGAAAGCAAATGGGGGGCATGGGTGCGGTAGTCGTACATTCCAACCTGCTTCAGGGCGTTATCCACCCTTTGCCGGATCTCCGGGGGCGCGACACCTAAATTCTCCGGGGCAAAGGCAATATCCTCCTCCACCACATTGGCAACGATCTGGTTGTCCGGGTTTTGGAACACCATGCCCACGGTGCGGCGAATGGGAATGAGGTTCTCTTCCTTAGCAGTGTCCATACCGAATACGGACACACTGCCCCCACAGGGGAGATTGATGGCGTTAAAGTGCTTGGCAAGGGTGGATTTTCCACAGCCGTTGCGCCCCAGCACCGCCACGAAAGAGCCTTTCTCAATGGCAAGGCTCATATCCTCAAAGACCGGGACGGATACTTCTTCCCCGACGGCGTATTCATAAGCTAAGTTTTTTACTTCAATGGCACAAGACATAGAAGCTCTCCTTTGGTGGATAGAGGTGAGAAAGATTGAATTATCAACAAATATTGCAATCCCTCCCGAAGGGACACCACAACTATTCACTCTTAACTATTCACTATTTTCCCGGTTCCCATCTTCCCGCCGCGCCGCAGGGAAGCATGAATCCGGTAGACTTCACCGGAAGACCCAGCTCGCCGCACTGTGTTTTGCCGCCGAATTTGGGGCAGAACACCGCGTCGGCAATGTAGCCCACAGCGGAAGGGGCAAGCCCGGTGGTATAGGAATTGATGATCACAAACAGGGGATCATCGGAAAGCACCTGAGATACGGTTTGCAGGAAGGGGAAGAAATCCCGCTCCATTTTCCAGATCTCCCCGGAGGGCCCTCTGCCATAGGAGGGAGGATCCATAATAATGCCGTCATATTTTCTGCCCCGGCGAATTTCTCTTTGGATAAACTTGGCGCAGTCGTCTACGATCCAGTGAATGGGACGGTCAGAAAGCCCGGAGGCGGCGGCGTTTTCCTTCGCCATGGCGACCATGCCCTTTGCCGCGTCCACATGCCAAACCTCTGCCCCACCGGCGGCGGCGGCAAGGGTCGCGCCTCCGGAGTAGGCAAACAGATTCAGCACCCGCACAGGACGACCGGCGTTTTGGCACTTTTCCCGGATATAATCCCAGTTTGCCGCCTGCTCCGGGAATACCCCGGTGTGCTTAAAATTCATGGGCTTTACATGGAAGGTGAGATAATCTTTATAATGGAGCAGCCAGCTTTCCGGCAGATTCCGGATGTCCCAGTGACCGCCGCCGGTGTTGGAGCGCAGATATTTGGCATCAAATTTCTTCCACCGGGGGTCCTGCTGGGGGGTTGCCCAAATCACCTGAGGGTCAGGGCGCACCAGAAATTTGCCGCACCAGCTTTCCAGACGGTAGCCGTCGGTAGCATCCAGCACCTCATATTCCTTCCAATCCTTAGAGATCCATTGCATGATCCATTCTCCTTTTTTCTCTTAGGGCTGCGTGGGTTCTGTTGGCTCCGGGTCGGGAATGATAACGGATTCCAGCGAGTGCAGGGTGCAGACATGAGTAGCCTCGGACAGTGCGAAGCCCGCCGTCTCTATTTCCGCGTCCTCATAGCGTTTTTGCAATTTCTCGTCAATGAGAACCATACTCCGGCTGCTTACGGTATTGCCCGCTGTGAGGCTGCACCAGGTGTTTGCCAGTCCGTTTCCGGCTTCGCACCATTCTACCATAACATGGGCGGTACATTCATCCTCGGGAATATCCTTCTTAAAAAGCTCTACAGCCATAACGCAGCTTTCGCCCCGCACATCCGCCCGGCAGGCATCCGTAGCCAAAAGACCGGAGTGGGTGCAAATGCTTACCTCATAAAGTCTGCTGTCGTCATAAAGGTCGATTTTTTTCAGCCCTTCGTGGAGAGGTTCCATGACGGCTTTCCACAGGCGCAGGGCGGGGTTCACGGAGCTGCCCTTTAAGCGCACAGCTTCCGGCTGGTCATAGCCGCACCAGACCACGGCGGTATAATAGGGGGTGTAGCCGGCGAACCAGCGATCCCGGTCGTCGGAGGTCGTTCCGGTCTTGCCGGCAACATTCATGCCGGAAATTCTGGCATAGTAGCCCGTTCCCTTTTTTACCACATGGGTCAGCATGGAGTTCATATAGGTCAGGCTCTTTTCACCCAGCAGCTCCCGGCTCTCCTGCTCATTGTCCAGAACCACATTTCCGTTGGCATCCAAAACCTTGCTATAGCTTCTGGGCTCTCTCCACACGCCGCCGTTGGCAAAGGTGGCATAAGCGGCCGCCATGTCTCTTACGGTGACACCGTAGGTGGGAGCGCCCAAAGCCAGAGGAGCGATGTCGATATCCGATTTTTCACTGCCGTTGATGGTCACACTTTCCACCAGAGTGGAAAGACCAAAGTTGTTTTTTGCCCATTCAAAGCCGAAGGCAACATCCATCTCCTGCAGGATCTTACAGGGGACGGTGTTCATGGAAACGCTGACCGCCTCCAGAACCAGGGTATTGCCGCTGTAGGTTCTGGTGTAGTTCTGGGGATATTTTTTGGGGAGCTTATCTTCCATGGGCCCATCAAATACCACGGTCGCGGGGGTGATGATCCCCAATTCCAAAGCGGGGGCATAGACACTGATGGGTTTTATGGCAGAACCGGGCTGGAGCTTGGACTGGGTGGCACGGTTCAGACCCAGATAGTTGGTCTTTTCTCCCACGCCGCCTGCCATGGCAACGATGTCTCCCGTTGCGTTGTCAATGACAATAATGGCAGACTGGAGCTGCTGCGCGCTTCTTGTGGCGGGAATTTTCTCCAGATCCTGATAGATCTCGTCCACCAACGCCTGAATTTCCGGCACGATGGTGCTGTAAATGCTGAAGCCGCCGGTCTTAATAAGCTGCATGGCAACATCGTAGGTGTACCCATAGGCATCCATGAGATCCTGACACACATCCCGGATGTTGGTATCTTCAAAGTAGGTGTAGTAATCCGTGTTGTCCTTCAGGGGGATGTCCACATACACGCCGCAGGAGGGACACTGATACAGCTTGTCCGTTTCGTTAAAATCATAGGTGCTTCGGGAGCCGATGAGCCCACAGTTGTGGCAGGTATAAAGGGTGTCATGGAGAGAGACACTGGTAAAGATCATCTGCTGATCCACAGCCTCCTCGTATTCCCACTTGGTGAGATAACCCTGATCATACATTTCGCTGAGGATAATCTCCTGCCGCTTGCGGTTGCGGGTCATGCTGATATAGGGGTCATACAGGGAGGGGTTGTTAGTGATGCCGATGAGACTGGCGCACTCTGCTGCCGTTAAGTCCCAAACATCCTTACCAAAGTAGTTTCTGGCGGCACTTTGCACACCATAGCAGCTTTCGCCCAAATAGATGGTATTGAGATACCACTCCATGACCTCCTCTTTGGTATAGATCTCCTCGAATTTCAAGGCACGGAAGATCTCCATAACCTTCCGGCGAACGGTCACATCGTCATCCTCAGACAGATTTTTAATGAGCTGCTGGGTGATGGTAGAGCCGCCGAAGGTGGAGCGGTTGCCAAGGAACATATTGACGCAGGCTTTGGCTGTGGTGAACCAGTCCACGCCCTGATGCTGGAAAAACCGCTTATCCTCAATGGCAACAGCGGCATAGACCATTTCCTCCGGGATCTGGTCATAGGTCACCCATACCCGGTCGGTGTTGGTGTAGATCTTCTGCTCCTGGATAATGGTCTTGTTTCCCGTATCCACGGTGTAAATAAAGGAGGTCTGATCCAGATCGAAGCTCTCCAGAGAGTAATCCGCGTAGGGGATCACATCCTCCTGCAGATAGTCCCCCAAATAGGTGGCAAAGACCACACCGGCAATGAGGATAATACCCAGAGCCACCCCCACGGCACCCAAAGCCACCTTGACCGCTGTCCAAAGAATGGAGACGATGCCCGCCGGAATCCGCAGCCACAGGGGGAACTGGTAATACTCCTTCTTTCTTGACCAAAAAGGGCCTTTCCGCTCCTTTTTTACCTTTTCCTTCTTTTTCTTTTCTTTCTTTGCTTTTTTGGGCTGGTCTGCCTCCTCTGTTTCTTCCATCAAATCATCCGTGGGCGCAGCTTCCGGCTCTGCTTCCTCCGGGGCCACAGGCTCAGCTTCTTCTGCAGGCGTGGATTCCGGGAGAGTCTCCGATTCTTTCGGTTCTTCCCAAATATCCTTCTGTTCCATTTCATCCATGAAAACAGCCGCCCCCTTTCTGAGAGTATATGAGATCATATTCCAGACCGAAACCCGAAAACGCCGGGTTCGCATAGGTCTAGTCGTACTATTATAGCATATTCCGCTGTAAAACGAAAGAGGAAAAATGCCGGCGCAAAGATAATTCACATAAATTTCAAATTCCGATTGATCGTGCAGATTGCGATTACCTTGTTTTCGCAGGGGCGGTCGTCCCTGCGGAGGGTGGGCGCAACTGCCCGACAAACCAAAATCTACCCATTTTCTTTCGTCTATAGCCGGTTTTGCTTTTTGTTGCATTTCCTTCCTTTCTGTGTTAGAATGATACAATCGGAAGTATACTTTCACAAGAAAGAGAAAGGTGGTGGGGCTGTGAAACGGTTTGCGGCCCTGATATTGCTGGTTTGCCTGCTGCTGAGTGTCCCTGTGTATGGAGCGGAGGTGCGCTCCTGGGATGTGCAGGCCGGGGTAAATGAAACCGGAGAAACGACCGTGGTGGTCGAGGCGGTGGTTCGTCTGGACTCGCCGGTGAATGAATTGGTGTTTCCTCTGGGCAACGGAGCGAAAAAGCTTACGGTAAACGGTGTCTCCGTAAAAATCAAAAAGGTGGACGGAGTGCCCTGCGCCGTCTTAAAAAGCGAGGCGGGCTTCTCCGGCACACTGAAATTTACCCTGAATTATACCCTTCGCAACTGTCTGGATACCAAAAACCAGTGGGATCTGGTGCTTCCTCTCCTGGCAGACGGCTCTCAATATGCTGTAAAGCAGCTCTCCTTCCGGGTGACGCTTCCCGGCAAGGCAGTCATGCCCACCTTTCAGAGCGGCTATCTGGGAGCGGATGTGGACAATTATATCAATATCACCCTGGATGAGAATACCATATCCGGCACGGTGAATACGGAGCTGCGGGATCACGAAAATCTGATCCTTACCATGGTCACGGATCCTCAGGTCTTTCCCCGGGTGGGGCAGACCGCGAAGCTGGGTCTGTGGTGCGCTTTGGGGGCGGCGGTTTCCTGGGTGCTGGCTATGGTATACTGGTTCTTCTTCCTGCGGTGGAAGCCCTTCCGTTCCGTGAAGCAGACCAGCATCCCCGTGGGCATTAACTGCGGGCAGGTTGGCTCTCAGCTTTTGGCTCAGGGGCCGGACACGGCACTGACCATTATTTCCTGGGCGCAGGCGGGGTATCTTACCATACATATGAACCGGGATCAGGCGGTGACCCTTCACAAGCGCATGGATATGGGCAGTGAACGCAGCCGTTGGGAGTGCAAGCTGTTTTATAAGCTCTTTGGCAGAGGTCGTGTGGCTGAGGTGTCCACCCATAATTTCCAGACGATCCGGGAAAAGGCGGATAAAGCAAGACCTCAGGTTGGCAAGCTCTTTCAGGGTCGGGGGATCCCCGCTTTGACACGGTTTTTCTCCGCTGTCTCCGGGGGGCTGCTGTGGGCGATCATGGGAAACAGCCTGCTTTCCGCCGGCGTTATTCGTATTGTCCTTACGGTTCTGGCAGGGCTTTTGGGCTTTGCCGCTTCCTGGCTCATGCACAGCGGCTGGCAGAGTGTTTTCTCCTGGAACAAAAAGCCGGGACTGCTGGCTTTGGGCAGCGGTGCGGCGACACTGCTTCTGGGCGTTGTCTCCGGGCGTGTGGGCGCGGTCATTTTCACCCTTTTGGGGCAGAGCGTTGTGGGCTTCCTTCTGGTATTTGGAGGTAAGCGCAGCCAGACCGGGCGGAATGTGGCACAGACCCTTTTCAGCTTCCGAAAGTTTCTGCGGCACTTCGGTGTGAAGCGGGTAAACCGCATGATCCGCATGGATCCGGGGTATTACTATCAAATCGCCCCCTATGCTCTGGCTTTGGGTGTGGATAAACCCTTGGCAAAGGTGTTTTCCAAGGCACGGCTTCCGGAGTGTCGCTGGCTCATTACGGATAACCATCAGGCAGGACATTCCATGCAGTGGTACATCCTTCTGCGGAAGGTCACAGGAAGCATCAGAGGATAAAGCGGAAAATTTGATGTTTGGAAGCTGTGGTGTAAGACTATATTAAATATTGTATAGGAGGCTGATACTATGAAAAATCTGCGGGGACTGATCGTGTCCGCTGTGATCTGCCTTTTGACCGTAATTTTATATCAGATCGCCGCCCGTTTTGATGTGCTTATGGACATGGCGTATCCCTTTTTCTCCAAAACCGCCATGGAGATTTTAGGCGGATTTACAGGAAAGCTGGATTTTTGCCTGTGGCAGGTGGCACTGGCAGTGTATGCCGTGATCGTGCTGGTATCTTTGACTCTGGTAATTCTGTTCCGGGGCAATCTCCTGCGGTGGCTGGGGGCTGTTCTGGTTCCTTTGACCGTGGCGGGCTTCCTGCTGTGCGGGCTTTGGGGGCTGAATTATCATAACAAGCCTGTGGCGGAGTCCATGAAGCTGGAGGTTCGCAGCTACTCCTTGGCAGAGCTTCGGGAAGCCGCGGAGTATTACCGGGATCAGGCGGAGCGGATGTCAAATTGGGTTCAGCGGGACGAAGCCGGAGACATCGTAGCCCCGTCTCTGGAGGAAATGAACAGGGCTGTTTCCAAAAGCTACGACAATCTGGTTTGGCGGTACTCCGTTTTCGCCGGGCCCCGTACCCCTGTTAAGGAGCTGGGCTGGAGCGGACTGTTTACCTCCATGGGCATTGACGGCTTGACCGTAGGGCTTACAGGTGAGGCGGCAGTAAATCCGGAGCAGTATGCCGCCACCCTTCCTTTCAGCATGAGCCGGGAAACCGCCTGCCTCATGTCCTTTGCACGGCAGGAGGAAGCCAACTTTGCCGCTTATCTTGCCTGCGAGCACAGCGAAAGCATCCTTTTCCGCTACAGCGGCTATCTCAACGCCTTCCTCTATTGCTCCAATACCATTTATGAGGTGAGCAAAACCGATTGGTACGAGGTTTGGGAGGGTGTGTCCGACGAGCTGCGCCATGATGTGGATGCCATGAACCGATTTGCCGCCGCCGGAAAGGAAGAAACAAAGGAACAGCTCCAAACAGCCTATGGCACGTATCTGGAAAAAATCGGAGAAAAGGAAGGAAAGGTGACGGATCTTCTGGTGGCGTGGTACAATGACCAGTACCGCCCGGTGGAGGAAGTGCCCGAGAATCCCTTCGACCCCACGGACTATGACTGGGTATTCCCCACGGAAACAGTGCCGGAGGAGACTGACCCCGATGCCACGGAGGGCGGCTGATATGGATACCATGAAAAAGGCCATTGCCCGGGGGCTTCCTGCCTTGGGTCTGACCCTGCCGGAAAAGACGGTGGAAACCCTGGCTTTCTTCGGCAAAGAGCTTCTGGCAAAAAACGAGGTCATGAATCTTACGGCGATCACTGACCCGGAGCAGGTGGCAAGGCTGCACTTTCTGGACAGCCTGACCCTTTTGACCATGGCAGACTTCAGTGGCAAAAGGGTCATTGATGTGGGCTGCGGCGGGGGCTTTCCCGGTGTGCCTTTGGCGATCGCCTGTCCTGAGGCGAGAGTCACGCTGCTGGATTCTCTGGGAAAAAGAATGTCCTGGCTGGAGCGGGTGCTTCCCTCTCTGGAGGTGGAAGCGGAATGTGTCACAGCCAGAGCGGAGGAGGAAGCGGCTTTTCGGCGGGAAGGCTATGATTTTGCCGTATCCCGGGCGGTGGCAAGGCTCAACATCCTTTGCGAGCTGTGTCTGCCCTATGTAAAGGTGGGTGGGTACTTTTTGGCAATGAAGGGTGCCGCCGCCAAAGAGGAATTAAAAGAAGGGGAAAAAGCCATCGCCCTTTTGGGGGGCAGGGTGGAGGAGATCCGTGAATTTCCCATGGACGGAACCGCTCATGTGGTCATAAAGATCAAAAAAGTAAAGCCGACCCCAGCGGCGTACCCAAGAAGGTTCGGAAAAATCAAGCAGAAGCCATTGTAAAAGAGCAGATATCAGGTGCGATTCAGTGGAATATATTGGAACAATGCACCGGTGCGGCAGCACCGAAGTGTGATAATGTAGGGTGTTACTAAAAATCCGCGGCTTATGGCGGCAAACACTTTGAGATAAAACAAGAGCCAGACATCGACTTTGTTGAGCGGCTCTTGTTTTGCTTTTGGGGATAAGAATATAGAGAACAAAGCAAAGCTTTTGAAAATTTGCACAAAGTACTTGCGCCATTAAGAAGATTGCGTTATACTGTGGTAAATGTGGAGGTGTAGCTATGGAGCAATATATTCAGTTGTTGAAAATGGGGTGCTTTAGCCGTGAAGATGTCGCCAAGATCACCGGCAATATTCGTACGGCAGACAGCGTTTTGTATTCCCACAAAAAGAAGGGGTTTATTGTATCTGTTCGACGCAATCTTTATGCGGCGATTAGCCTTGAAACAAACCAGCCTGTATGTACCCCTTATCAAATTGCCTCCTACATTTCCCCCGATTCGTATGTTTCCCATCATTCTGCCTTTGAGTATCACGGAATGGCAAATCAGGTGTTTTCCGAAATCTTTGTTTCTTCAAGCACAAGATTTAACGATTTCGAATTTGATGGGAAGCATTATTCAAGAGTGCTTTCGAGAACAAAGGAAGGCGTAAAGAAAATTGGCAAAGTTCGTGTCACTGACATAGAACGAACGATTGTTGACAGCATAAAAGATTTTCCAAAGATCGGCGGATTGGAAGAATTACTCCGCTGTCTTGCAATGGTAACATATGCCTCGGAGGATAAGCTTATTCAGTATTTGAATATATATGATAATCAGTTCCTTTGGCAAAAGACCGGATACATTCTCTCGCGTTATCCGAACATGAAACTCAGCGAGCAATTCTTTGAGATATGCAAAGTAAACAGCCGAAAAAGTGTGCGGTATCTTTACGAAGAACTAAAATTTGAAAATCCTCTTTTTTCCGATGAATGGGGTTTATATATTCCGAGGGATATTATGAAGCTGTTGGATGAAGGGGGAGAAGCTCTTGTTTGAATATACCAAAGCGGAGCTTGCTGAAAAAGCAAAAGAGCTGAATTTTGTGCGGGACACACTGGAAAAAGTGCTGCGCTTGTCTGAGATACTAAACCATTTGAATACCAACCCTTTAACGAAAGAACACCTTGTGTTAAAGGGTGGTACAGCGATCAATTTAACGGTATTTAATTTGCCGAGGCTCTCTGTTGATATTGATCTTGATTTTGATCAGAATCTTTCCCGGGGCGATATGATGAATATACGGGAGCGCATCCGTCAGGACATCAAGATCTATATGTCAACACAGGGGTATGCGATCAGTCCGAGAAGCAAAGCATATCACAGTCTGGATTCCTTTGTTTTTATATATACGAATCTGGGTGGCATGAACGACAACATTAAAATTGAAATCAATTATTCCTTAAGAGCGCATATTCTTGAGCCCTCTCTGCGAAGAATGTCGATTCCTGGGGTAAACGCTGATGCTTTGATCAAAACCCTTCCTCCCATGGAGCTTTATGCCGCTAAGATCAATGCGCTCATTGGGCGTGCCGCGGCAAGAGATTTATACGATATTCACAATATGATAAAATTCGGATTGTTCGATGAGAGTGAGCTTCCCCTTCTCCGTAAATGTGTCGTCTTTTACACTGCCATTTCTCAGGACGAAATTCCGGACGAATACGATTTTAAGCGGTTTCGCGCGATTACAAGCCGTAAGATCAAAACGGATCTGTTGCCTGTAATTCAAAAAGGGGAGTTTTTTGAACTGGAAAAAGCAAAAGCTGCAGTTGCTTCGTTTTTGATAGAGTTGTTGGCTCTCGAAGACAACGAACGCAAATTTTTGGATGAGTTTAAGTCGAAAAGCTATCGTCCTGAACTTTTGTTTGATAATGCCAATATTCTGGACAGGATCAAAGCGCATCCCATGGCTTTGTGGAAGATGCAACAGTGACAGCGCGCAGTCCGTTTTATACTTATTCACTCTTACCGATTCCCTCAAATTCCACCCGGTTTTGAGCCTCATTTCAGGTTCAAGACCGGGGGTTTTAGCGAAATTGACAAAAAAGAGGGAAGAAAGAACCCGGTGAGGGTGAATTTATTGGAGGATTTGTGCCATAATTTGGGTTGACAAACCGGAAAAGTCGTTATATTATATAGTTGCGATTTTGAGGGGTGGGTTATGCCCATTTTCAGAAAGGTCGCAAAATACATTAATATCTTTGCTTGAGCTCCTGGAATCAGCCAGCCCAGCACGGATATGAACCAATCAAAACAAGGAGGAACCACAAATGAAGAAACTTCTGGCCCTGCTGCTGGCTGCCTGCATGATCTTTGCTCTGGCTGCTTGTGGCGAAACCCCCGATGCCACCGATCCCCCCGCTGTTGAGGATCCCACCGATCCCCCCGTTGTTCAGGATCCCACCGATCCCCCCGCTACTGAAGAGCCCGAGCCCGAGCCCGTAACCCTGCGCTTCTGGCAGGCTGGCGGCGACACCCTGGACGCTGCTACCGTTATGCGTCTGATCCTCGACAAGTTCGAGATGCAGTATCCCTGGATCACTGTTGAGTATCAGGCTATTCCCTGGTCCGCTGATCCCCACACCCAGTTCACCACCGGCATCGCTGGCGGCGACATCGCTGATGTTCTGGTCATCGGCTCTCCCCTGGACTTCCAGCTGGCTGGCGAAGGCAACATCCTGGCTCTGGACGACATGCTGACTGACGAGGTCAAGGCTGACATCTCCGAAGTTCTGAAGAACGAGTGTATCTACGGCGGTACCGAGAACCCCGACATGACCGGCAAGATGATGTCTCTGCCTCTGTACGGCGGCTCCCGCGCTATCCTGTACAACAAGGAAATCTTCGACTTCTTCGGCGTTGCATATCCCACCGAGCCCATGAGCCATGCTGAGCTGCTGGAGATGGCTAAGAAGCTGACCGGCGACATGAACGGCAAGAAGGTTTACGGCTACGGCACTCGTGCTACCGACTCCTATCAGTACCTGAACTTCCTGTGGAACTACGGTGCTAAGCTGATCGACACCGCTACCATGACTGCTGCTACCAACTCTGCTGAGTGGAAGAAGGGCATGGAAGACTACCTGAAGTTCTACTCCGAGGGCGTTACCCCCGAGGGTTCCGTCGCTATGGACGCTCAGACTCAGCTGGATATGTTCCTGAACGGCGAGATCGCTATGTTCTGGGCTGCTGTCGACTATGCTATCATGATCGACCAGACCGAAGGCTGGGAAGGCAAGCTGGGCATCGCTGCTATGCCTGCTGAGACCTACTCCACCTGCGTCTGCGGCGCTGACGTTGTTGTTGTTCCCGCTGCTACCGAGCACGAAGAAGAAGCTGCTCTGCTTCTCAACTACCTGATGAGCACCGATGCTCAGACTACTTATTGTAAGACCGTCGGCTTCTTCCCCGGCGTTGCTTCCGCTGCTGCTGATCCCTACTTCACCGAGGACTACATCCAGGCTGGCTACGCTGCCAACATGGCTGGTGCTCACTACTACGGCAACTACGGCGTTTCCACCGGCTCTCTGCTGCGTGCAAACCTGCAGATGCTGCTGAACGGCGAGGTCACTCTGGAGCAGTACCAGGAGAACCTGACCAACGAGATTAACGCTGCCATTGCTGAGAAGTACGGCAACTAATCTCTAAAGGTTAAGCCTCATTATGAGCCAATTCCCTTTTACTTGCGGAGGCTCAAAGTATAATTAAACACAACGGCGCGGTACCGTCTCGCGGATTTCCGTGGGATGGTACCGCGTTAAATCTCACAGCAGAAACAATCTAAAACAGGAGATGAGCCAATGATCGTTGCAAGTAAGAGAGAAAGGGCTAGTTACTACCTTTTCCTGATCCCCGCTTTTGTTGTATTCGGTGTCTTTATCTTCTGGCCCACAATTCAGTCCTTCTTCCTGTCTCTGACCAAATATAGTATGTCCAGCATCGGGAAGGCAGAATTTGTTGGTCTGAGAAACTTCCTTTTCCTTTTTGACAATCACATTTTCTGGCAGGTTTTTAAGAACACTGCTGTTTATACCGTCTTTACGGTTCCTGTTCTGATGTGCGCGGGCCTGGGTCTGGCTCTGCTCATCAACCACAAGCTGCTCAAGCACAAGACCGTTTACAAGGTCATTTATTATGTCCCTTATGTATCGTCCATGGTTGCCGTTGCTCTGGTCTTTAAGCTCCTGTTCAACTCCGGCACCAATGGTATTGTAAACCAGCTTATGATGAAGCTGGGCATGGAGCCCATCGGATTCCTTTCCAGCCCTGTGTGGGCTATGGCAGTTGTTATTCTGCTGTCTGTCTGGAAATCTCTGGGTTATGTTATGATCATCTATCTGGGCGGTCTGCTGGGTATTTCCGAGGACATCTATGAGGCTGTCTCTCTGGATCCTATCTCCCCCTGGAAAAAACTGACTAAGATCACTCTGCCTTTGTTGAAGCCCACCACAATGTTCCTGCTGGTTACCGAGGTTATCTCCAGCTTCCAGGTCTTTACTCCTGTTAATGTTATGACCGACGGCGGCCCCGGCTATTCCACCACCACATTGATCACCATGCTTCACGAAAAAGGCTTCGTAGAATTTAGCATGGGCATGGCAAGTGCCATTGCTGTTATCATCTTCGTCGTTCTTACGGTTCTTACCATTATCCAGAACCGCATCGGCGATAAGGAATAAGGAGGTGCGGGTATGAAAGTTAAAGCTCCTGAGGTCACGAAGCAGACCGGTCTTTCGGAAAAGGCTAAAAGGGGTATTGGCACCGTTTTGATCTATGGTGTTCTGACGATCGGTGCCGCGCTGATGCTGGTTCCTCTGCTGTGGATGCTGGCAACTGCCCTTGCTCCCAACACAGCTATTCCCCCCACCACTTTGATTCCCAAGTCCATCACCTTTGAAAACTTTGTTCATGCATGGTACTTCCCTGAGGCATTCTCCACTCCGGAGCATCCCCTGACCATGGGCAGCTTCTTCATGAACAGTATTATCTGCACCGTTTCCATTACCATCCTTGGCATTATCGTTGACTCTTTGGCTGCCTATGTTATGGCATTTAAGGAATTTCCCGGCAAGGGTCTGTTCGTATATCTGGCTCTGGCAACCATGATGATCCCTGCTTATGTTACTCTGGTTCCTGAGTACCTGATCATTGTGGGTCTGGAGTGGACCAATACATATCAGGCATTGATCGTCCCCTTCCTGGCTTCCGGTATGGGTATCTCCCTGTTCCGCTCTCACTTCTTAGGCTTGTCCAGAGAATTGGAGGAATGTGCCAAGATCGACGGTGCTTCCAACCTCCGTGTTTACAGCACGGTCATCATGCCCATCTCCAAGCCTGTTATCGGCACCATGACCATTCTGAAGGCTATGTGGTCCTGGAACCAGTATCAGTGGCCCCTGATCGTCAGCACCGATATGCGGATGAAGACCATTCAGATCGCTCTGACCCTTTTCCAGGGACAGAACTTCTCTCAGTGGGGCTACCTCTGCGCCGGTATGACTCTGGCGATCCTGCCCATGTTCATTGTGTTCCTGCTGGCTCAGAAGCAGTTTGTTGGCGGTCTGACTGCCGGTGCTGTTAAGGGCTAAGCTGCTATCAACTTTATAATCTACGATCTGTCCCCGGAAGCTGAACTTCCGGCTTCCGGGGAAGATTCTTGCATGACGCCCTACAACGGCGGGTGTGCCCGTCGCCGGGTGCAAAGACTTACGCTTTTTGCGGAGGTTCCCAGCCAGGTTTGGGCGTTTTGTTATGTCTAAAAGGCAAAATCACCTGAAAGGGTTGAATATTTATGAAATTATTTGCGGGCTATGATGGCGGCGGAACAAAAACCGCCTGCGTGCTGACCGATGAAACAGGTCGCCTGCTCGGGACAGGCATCGGAGGCCCGTCCAATTATCTTTACTGCGGCAAGGAGCTGGCAGCCGCTTCTGTGAAGGATGCCACGGAGCAGGCGTTCCGTGCCGCCGGAATGGAAACGCAGGTTTTGGAAGCCGCTTATATGTCCTCCGCCGCGATCCTGATCCAGCACGGAGACAGCCATGTGCCCTTTTTCCGCACCTGCATTGATGCCAAAACCGTTCTGTGCGAAAGCGACATCTATCCCATTTGGTATGGCTCTACCAGAGAAGAACCGGCAGTGGTTTCCATTGCGGGTACGGGGGCTGTGACCTATGTTTGCAGTCTGGATGGCTTCATCCGTACCAGCGGGTGGGGTCCTCTGCTGGGTGACGAAGGCTCCGGCTATGATTTGGGACTTCGTGCCTTGCGCCTGACCTGCCGCATGGCGGACGGTCGTGAGGAATTGGATCAGGAATTTGTGGATGCCATTCTGGAACGGCTGGGCGTTTCTGTTCCCAGAGAGCTGATCCGGGCTGTGAATCAGGGCGATTCCCGGAGCAAGGTTGCTTCTGCTGCCTATACTGTCTCTCAGCTCTTTGAAAAGGGCAATCAGACGGCGAGAAAGCTGCTGGAAGTGTCTGCGGATGAAATTGCTTTGGCGGTGAATACCGTTGCTTCTCAGCGGGAAAATCCCACACCCATTCCTCTGGTGCTGAACGGCTCTCTGGTTGAACCGGGCAGACCTCTGTATCGGCTGCTGGAAGAAAAGCTGGTAAAGCCGGGAAGCTATATCAGCCGGGTATGCGCTCCCGATGTGCATCCGGCGGTGGCTTCGGCGGCTCTCGCTCTGCATAGCTGCGGCTATGACCAAGGAGCGGAAGCCCTGTTTGCCTGCGCGAAGGAGGTATTCCGATGAAAGCCGGCTTTGGGAAAAGCTGTATCACCCCGGAGTATTCCATGCCCATGGCGGGGTTTGACAGAAGAAAAGACCCCTCCACCGGCACATTGGACGATTTGTATGTTCGGGTACTGGTGCTGGATGACGGCAACGAGCCCTTTGCCTTCTGCGTCTTTGATGTTTTGGGCACAGACCGGGTGCTTTGCGAGAAGGTGAGCCTTGCCCTTGCCCCGGTGCTGGGCACAAGACCGGAGCGCGTTTGGGTCAGCTCCACCCACACTCACGCTGCCCCTGCCGCTGTATTCCATGGGGGAAAATCCTACAATGAGGATTATGTAAACCTGATCGTTGAAACCGTGGAAAAAACCGGAGCGGCTGCGAAGAAGGACTTACAGCCTGCCGCTATGGGTGCGGAAATTGCTTCCGTAAAGGGCGTTTGCTCCCGGAGGAATCTGGGTCGGGCAGCCGGTGGGGATTACCCCATGCCCTTGGTGAGCCTTCGCTTTATCCGGCAGGAGGATACCTTGACCTTTACCCGCATTGCCTGCCACCCCACGGTGCTGGACGAGAAGAACACCCTTTACAGCAGGGACTTGCCCGGCGCGGCAATTCGCCTGCTGGGTCGGGAGGAAACAATGGTCATTACCAACGGTGCTTGCGCCGACCTGTCCACCCGGTTTACCAGAAATGCCTCCACCCCGGAGGAGTTGGAACGGCTGGGCGGCGTGCTGGCTGATGGTATCCGGGATGGGGAAGCCTTCCGCCGGGAAATTTCCTGCGGGAAAATCGGCTCGTTCTGTGAGGATATTTACCTGAGCCGTTCGGGGAGTCTGGATGGAGAGCTGCGGCAGTATCTTCTGGATACATGGCGCAGGATGATGGACGAATGTGACGACCCTCAGGCAAAGCGGGAGTTCGATTCCCGGATCGCCGTTTTGGAGCGTGGAGCGGTTGCGGCGGAAGCGGCACGAAAGATCCATGTGGCGGCGGTGGATTTAGGCGAATTGATGCTGGTCAGTCTGCCCTTTGAGGTGGACAGCCCCGATGGAGAAAATTTGGAAGAAACCTTAACTGCCGCGGCAGGGAAACCGGTATACCTGATGTGCTATACCGGGGGCTACGATGGGTATTTGCCCAGCGGCGCGCCTTTGAGCCCTAACAGCAGTTATGAGGATATCGCCTCCCGGTATTTACCCCAAAGCCGGGAGCAGGTATGGGAGAGTGCTAAAAAATGCGTATTAAATGGAATGAAGTAGGCTCTTTGGCGGACTATCTCGCCCGGTTGGAGCATTATGTGAACATCGACACCCCCAGCGGAGACAAGGCACAACTG
>JAZNYB010000232.1:0-7920 GCA_045594185.1 Faecousia sp.
CTTTGGTTTGGTTTACATAAATCTCCAAGGATTTCTCCCCCGGGCAGCTTCGCAGGAAGCCCAGCCGCCCATTTTCTGCCATAAAGAACTGAATGTCTCCCCGGCAAAGGGCGGGGTAAGCCTTCCGAAGCTGACCCAGCCGCATATAGTGGGCTTGCAATCCTTTGTTCTCTTTCCCCCAAGGATAAGTGCGGCGGTTGAAGGGGTCTTTGTGTCCTTCCATTCCTGCCTCGTCGCCGTAGTAGATACTGGGCGTTCCGGGGAGGGTAAATTGCAGGAAGGCGGCAAGCTGAAGTCTGCGCAAGCCTTCTTCCTTTTGCTCCGGGTAAAGGAACCGCCGGGCAGCGACCTCCCGGCTGCCGTCAAAACTGTCTACCAGAGCGGTAAGAATCCGGGGGGTATCGTGAGTACCCAAAATGGTCATGGAACAGGCGAGAGCCTCGGGGGGGTAGTTTTCCGCAAGGGTCAAAACCGTTTCCCGCAGACAGCTCCCATCGTCCTCCCTTCGGGCAAAGTCCAAAATCGCCTTGCGGAAGGGGTAATTCATCACGCCGTCCAGTTCACCGTCCGCAAAATACCGGCGGCGCACCCCATAGGCGATTTTATTGGAAGCATCCTCCCACACCTCTCCGATCAAAAGGGCATCGGGTTTAATTTCCCGAATCCGCTTTTTCAGTCGCAGAACAAAGCTGTCCGGCAGCTCGTCTACTACATCCAGCCGGAAACCATCCGCGCCCAGCCGCAGCCAATGGGCAACCACGGAGTCCTCGTCATCTATGATATACCGGATCAGTTCGGGATTGTTTTTGTCCAGACAGGGCAGGGTGTCAAAATCCCACCAGCACAGGTATTGATCCGGCCACTTTTTGAATTGATACCAATGGGCGAAAGGAGAATCCGGGTCTTGGTACGCGCCCTTCCCGGGGAAGCTACCATTTTTATTAAAGTACAGGCTGTCCGAGCCGGTGTGGGAGTACACGCCGTCCAAAACCACCCGGATGCCATGCTTATGAGCCTGACGGCACATTTCAGCGAAGTCCTCCTCCGTTCCCAGCATGGGATCGGGGGTTTTGTAGTCCCCGGTGTCGTAGCGGTGGCTGGAAAAGGACTTGGAAATGGGGTTGAGGTACAAGATCCCCACACCAAGAGAGGCGATGTAGCCCATTTTTTCCGTGATACCCCGGAAGTTGCCCCCGAAGAAATCGTTGTTCAGCACCTCTCCCTTTTCCGTGGGCTGCCAGGAAACTTCCTCCTCCCAGCCCTCGTGGACGGTATAGGACTCCAGCTTTCCGGTGAGATCGCACTCCCCCGCCTTGCAAAAGCGGTCGGGGAACACCTGATACATGACCGCCCCCTGCGCCCAGACGGGGTAGCGGGCTTCTTTTGTAATGCAGCTCACCTGCCACAGATCCCCGGCTTCCATGTTGGTGTCCTCTCCCTGTTTGAACAGGCGGAAGGCTTCATTTGCCGTGGTGATGTAAAAATAATAGAAATACAGTCCCGGCTCATCCAGAGAAAAGCGGCAATGCCAGGTTTCGTAGGGAGGCAGCGTCTCTAAAAGGGTCATGGGTTCTTCCCGGAGCGCAGTGCCATCCTCCCGCAAAAGCCGAAGAGATACCTTTTTGGTCTGGCAGGAAATGGGGATCTGCACCCGGAGGGTACAATCCTCGCCGGGAGTTAGAGTGCCGAAGGGCTCTTTGAATCGGGGATCGCGGCTGTTGTATAAAATACGAAGCATAAGAAACTCCTTGTTGTGGGATTGAGGAAATTTTGGTTTGTCTGTCTGTTTTGGATGCGCCATTGTAGGTCGGGGGCATGCCTGCGTCCTACAACCCTCTACCGAAAGCAGCCCAACAACCGGGAATTTACCGCCTGATCCTTTCCTGCTTCAGAAGCTCCTTCCGTTTTTGTCTCCGGGATAAGAACCACAAAAAGCCAAAGCAAAGGAAGATCTGCACCAATGTGGAAGCAGGTGTGGCAAGACCGATATGAAACAGAGAGCTGCTTTGGGTGCTGATGTACCGGGCAAGGGGAAGCCGGATGCCGATCGCCCCGATGATCCCTTGCAGCATCACAAACAGGGTGTTTCCGCAGCCGTTATAATACCCGATGAAGCAGAACAAAAAAGCGGTGAACAGGGTGTCAAAGGCGTAGGATCGCATATACTCCCCGCCGTGGGCGATCACCAGAGCATCCTTGGAGAACAGCTCCACCAAAAGCCCGCCCCGGAAGAAAATAAACACGGCAATGACCAGAGATACCGCCACGGAGGAGCCCATGCCGCACCAAAGAGCTTTTTTCGCCCGCTCCGGCTTGTTGGCACCCATGTTTTGCGCGACAAAGGCACTCATGGACTGCATATAGGCGGAGGAAATGAGCATGATGAAGCCGCAGAGCTTTTCCGAGATGCCCACCGCCGCGGACTGCTCCACGCCCAAACCATTGACGATGGCTTGAATGGACATAAAGGAAATGCTCACCAGAGTATCCTGCAAAGCCACCGGAGTGCCCAGCAGGAGGATACGCCTTGTGTTCTCTCCGGAAAACCGGATATCCTTCAGGGAAAAGCGGAAGGGAAGCTCTTTCCGGCGCATAATGACCATGGACAGCACCACACTGATCCCCTGGGCAAAGACCGTTGCATAGGCGGCACCGGCGGCACCCATACCAAAGCCCGCAACCAAAACGAGATCCCCCACCACATTGCACACACTGGCAATGGCGACGGTGACCAGAGGCGTTTTGGAATCGCCCAGACCCCGGAAAATGCTGCCCACCAGATTGTATGCCACAATAAAGATCGTACCCCCGGAGCAAACGCGGATATAGGCGACGGTTTCCTCGAAGGCTTCCTCCGGGGCTTTCATCATTGCCGCCAGCTCCTCGGCGAAAAACATCAGGCACACGGTCAATGCGGCGGACACCAGACCAAACAGCCAAATGCCGTTTCCGATGATCTTCCCCGCTTCCTCCCGGCGACCCTCTCCGATCCTTCTGCCAATGAGGACAGTAATGCCCATGGCAAGCCCGGTGATCATGACCGTGACACAGTGCATGACCATACTGCCTGTGGAAACGGCGGACACATCTCTGGTTTCGGCAAATATGCCCACCACCCACAGGTCGATCATGCCGTAAAGGGTCTGCAAAAACAGTGCCGCCAGTACCGGCAGGGCAAAGGTGATCAGGGGTAAAAATATCTTCCCTTCCGTAAAATCAGTTGTCTTTTTCATAGTTTTCAATCCCCCTCCGGGGTGCTTGTGCTAATCCTCTTCTTTCGGCAGTTGGATCGCTTTTTCCTTCACCAGCTTATAAAGCTCCTCTACGGCAAGGCGGGTCTTGGTGACCACATCCTTCCCCTCCGGGAACAGATAGTACAGCCGGTCTTTTCCTCCGATGCACACCACATCTCCGATCTCATACCAATAATAATCGGAGCAAAGGCTGTAGGATGCCAGAGGTCCTTGGGTGTAATGAAGCCTGCCCTCGCATCCCGTAAGGGTAAAGCCGGACAGATCATGGGTGAGCCTGCCCTCGCCTACCATATAAATCGCCTTGTAATCCACCATCATTGCGATCTTTACAGGAACATCCAGCCGGTAGCTGCCATCCAAAAGGCTCTGCCGCACCTGCTGCCGCTCCCATGCGTACCAATGGGGGATGTGAGGAAATTCCGTCTCGCCCTCTAAAGCCTTCATTTGCCCCAGAGGGGTCAGCTCGTATTTCTTTCCGCAGGTGTGACAGGTCAGATAAATGCCCTTGCCTTCCATTTGCCCCTCAGCCTTGCAGTGGGGGCATTGGTACAAAATGCGGTTCAGCCCATCTGCCCGGAAAGGCTCTGTGACCTCTATGCCCTGCTCCTTCTGCCAAGCCAGAGCATCAAAGGAGAAGGCTTTTTCCACCCTCTCGCTCAGCTCTTTCGGAGAAAGGGCTCTGACTTCCTCCAGAGAAGCAAGACATTCTGCCCTGGCGGTTATTTTGGTTTTCCGCTTTTGCAGGCAGTTATACAAGGGGTTCTGAGCGAAAACACCGTAGGTCGTCACCATGACCACAGGTACATCCAGCTTTTTCAGGATGACTCCCAGCTTTTTGGGCAAGGTGGTGGCGGTGCCGTCGAAGGTATAGCCCGCTTCCGGATACATCAGCACATTGACCTTTTTCTTTTTCAGGGCATAGAGCATATCCTGCACCAAGGTCATATCGGAGACAAACTTTTGCGTGGGGATGCAGCCCAAATGCTCCAGAAGCAGGCTCTTTCCCACCAAGGCATCGTAGGTACACACGATACAGTGCCGTTTTGGGTAAAAAATAGCGGAAGCAATGCTTAAATCCAGAAAGCTGGTATGGTTCATTAAAATGAGGCAGGGCTGGTTTCCTACCTTCTCCATGCCCACCTTTTCATAGCGGAACCGGGTCGCTAAAAGCCCGGGAATGGAGGCAAGGCGCACCACGGTACTCAAAAGAAAGCTGGGTTTCTTTGGCTTTTTATGAGCAGGGCGGGGAAGGGCGGCTGCCTTGTGGTAGTCCATGTGACGGATTTTGATTTTCATATATGGGACACTTCCTCTCGTAAAGGGGCAAGCGGTTTTCTTTCTATATAATATACCACGCGGGAGGGGTTGTCTACAAAATAATTTGCGCAAAGGGGCAAAATCCGGTTTTTGTGAGAGCCTTCGCGCCCCCTTCTCCCTGTTCAAAGGCTCTTTGGGGAAGCAAAGGATCACCCCCACAGGATACAGAAAAAACTGTTTCTTGTGGGGGCTGCATATCATTGGCTTTGTTTGTTTCTCTTATTTCTGCCTTGATCGGATCGGTTGCGGATGGAAAATTTCAGCAGCAATGGTCAGGAGTGTCCCCGCCGCCTTGGTGGATCAAAAGCTGGATGCCCACAACGCCGTATCGCTCCTGTTCTTCCCCGGAATAATACTGACCCATATCAGACGGCTGCGCCCGGGCGATGTTTTCATCGGTGTATCCGCATTGCAAAAGAGGCAAGGTTTTATATAATTCCGCAAAGTTACGGAAAAGGTGCAATTTGGCAACGGTTGCGGTCAGGGTTTCCCCGGTGGCGGTGTTGGTAAAAACGATCGTATCTCCGGCTTTAATTTGTTGGCGTTTTTCGTCATAAAGGCGAAGCTCAATGGTTTTATTCCCACACCTTATGGCTTCATAGGGGGTGGGATTTAATTTCATGTGATGCACAGTCTTTTTCCGGCTCAAATGAACAGCTGTCTCATCTGGGATTTGTTTATACGCAGAAATGGGGGCGACCGCTTTCTCCATGAGATAATAGCTGTTGCCATACATCTGAGCTTCCCCCACAACCGTAAAGCCTGCTTTTATATAGGTTTTGAAGGCGGGGATGTTGGTCTTTACCACAGACAAGTGAACAGACCCATACCCCTTTTCTTGCAGGATGGGAATGATTTTTTGCACCATTTCAAAGGCTAAGCCCTGACCCTGATGGGACTCGTCTATTACAACTCTGGCAATTTCTTTCCCATCTTTATATGACCAGCAGTCAAAATCATCCAGCTCATTTTCGGGCACAATGGAAATCGCGCCGATGATTTTATTGCCATGGGTCATCACATACAGATTCTTTGTCTCCAAATCATGGTTGATCTCTGTAATGGTGGGATAGTTGTCGTTCCATGCACAGAACGCTCCCCTTCGGGCGTTTTGGTAAAGGGAAAGGATATGCTCCGCATCACTGGGTTGGGCGATTCTAATGCTCATAGTGTACTCCTGACCAACACGCTTGGTTGTCTTTTGAATCATAATCGCAGTCAAGTGTTTGCAACCACTTGTGGAATGCAGTATTGTTTGCGTTTGCCGGAAAGCATTATTTGTCCGCATCCGTTCCCTTTGCGGTGGTGATAGAGGCAATGAGCAATTTGAAACTTGTTGATAAAGTCTGCTTTACTGGATGCGTAGTTGCCTTCGTGTCATGAATTGATGCGAACGCATGGTGATTTCTCGCTTCGCTCCATGAATTGCCCTATAAAATGTGCCACAAGATACAATTCATCCCGTCAGGCAAATCATGGAATCAATCGCTTGCCATGCACACGATTGATTCGATATGATGCGTTCTTGGGAACATATCCACCGCCTTGACCGACTGCACCTGAAACCCTCTCTCCTTCAAAACCGCCACATCTCTTGCCAGAGTCGCCGGGTCGCAGGAGACATAGACCAGTTTTCTGGGGCTCATGCGGCAAATGGCTTCGATTGCGTCCATGCTCATGCCCTTTCGGGGAGGGTCTACCACCACCACATCCGGCTTTTCTCCCCTTGCTTCCAGCTCCAGAGCCGCTTTTCCCGCGTCGCCGCAGAAAAATTCTACATTGGATACACCGTTTCGCTTTGCGTTTTCTCTGGCATCCTCCACCGCCTGGGGCTCGATCTCCACGCCGATCACATGACCTGCCGCTTCCGCCATGGCAAGGGTGATGGTGCCCACGCCGCAGTACAGATCCAGCACCCGGTCTGTCTTTTGGATGTTCGCTTCCCCAATGGCAAGGGCATAGAGCTTTTCTGCCTGCTCGTGATTCACCTGATAAAAAGACCGGGGAGACAGACGGAAGGTTTTGCCGCACAGGGTATCCCGGATCCAGCCTTCGCCGTAAAGAGGAATAAACCTGTCCCCCAAAATGGCGTTGCCCGGTCTGGTGTTTACCGCCAGCACCAAGGTCTTAAAGCCGGGAACAGCCTTCAGGGCTTCTGTCAGCTCTTTGTGCCGGGGCAGCTTTTCTCCATTGACCACCAGACACACCAGAATTTCTCCGGAAACCCAGCCTTTCCGCACATAAATATGGCGCACCAGACCTTTTCCGCTTTTTTCCTCATAAGGGGATACCCGGTAGTAATTCATCCAGTCTATAACAATGTCCCGCACCTTGTCCATTTCCTCCGGGACAATGCCGCACCGGGGCGTAGACACAATGTCGTGAGTGCCTTCCTGAAAGAAGCCCGCCACAGCACCCTTTTTCCCGGGGGCTACAGGGTATTGGGCTTTGTTGCGGTAGTAATGGGTATCCGGAGCGGGAAGGAGCTCTACCGTCTCCAGCGTTTCTCCCCCCAGACGGTTCAGGGCTTGCCGCACCCTGTCTGCTTTCAGGCGACATTCTTCCTCATAGTCCATATGCTGGAACACACAGCCGCCGCACCTTTTGCCCACGGGACATTCCCGGTTTACCCGATGGGGAGAGACTTCTTCAATTTTTACGATCTCCCCGGCTGCCCAGGTCTTTGCCGCCTTGGTGATGCGGATCTGGCACAGCTCGCCAAAGATCGCCTGGGGCACAAACACGGCGCACCCCTCCACATGGGCGACCCCCTGTCCCTGAGCGGTGTAGTCCGTGATCCGGGCAGTGTAAATTTGATTTTTGGTTAACATAACATATCAACTCCAAGGGAAATAGACAAATACGAGATGCGCGGATTTTGGTTTGTCAAGCTGATCCACCACTGAAAAAATCAAATCCATCCCCGCGGGGGATACCACAATTATTCATTCTTCATCATTCATCAGCGCAGCGATTTCATTATTCATTAACTGTTCGCCCTCAACCGATCCGATACAATCTCTTTCCGTTTTCAAAGGTGACCGCTTCCATTTCCTCCCGGGAAACGCCCCGCAGCTCTGCCAGCTTCTCTGCCATGCGGTATACATACGATGGGTCGTTGCGCCTGCCCCGGAAGGGTTCGGGAGCCATATAGGGGCAATCCGTCTCGATGACCATATACTCTGTAGGGATGGAAAGAGCGGTTTCTACCAGCTTCCGGGCGTTTTTGAAGGTAATGACCCCGGTAAAGCCAATGTACCAGCCCTGCGCGGTGAGCTGCCTTGCCATTTCCCCGGAGCCGGAGTAGCAGTGGAATACCCCCTTCACCTGGGGAAACTCCTGCAAGACC
>JAZNYB010000233.1:0-22322 GCA_045594185.1 Faecousia sp.
ATACATTGTCTACTATGACCAGAGCTACAATGTGCTGGATCCCAGCCTTGGCGCGGAAGGGGTAACGGCACTGCTGGTTTGCGATACCGAAGCGATCTATGTGACCAACGGCCCGAAAGCCTATGACTTCCCTCCGGGCAGCAGGAAGGGCGACACCTATACCTTCGAGTATCAGGATCGAGCCGGCAATACCGGAACGATTACCGCTACCCTTCCCTGCGACCTGACAGCTCCTCAGGAGATGGACACCACCGTGCCGGAGATTTTGGTGAATCTGTTTGCCATGGTGGGCGGTCGGTACAGTGCCGTTGCGGAAGTGGCAAATCCCGATGACGGCTCTGAGCTGAATGGGTATCTCAGCGAGGGCAAGGCTCAGGCGTTCCGTCTGGTCTTTACCGTCAGCGATGTCAGTGCCACCAAGGTTTTGGTTCAGCCTGCGGGAGCGGCTGCCCCCACGGATTATGCTTCCGCTGCTCAGGGCAGCACCGTGGAGGATGTGTCCCTTTCTGTCAGCGGCAGAAGCGCGTCCATTGTGGTCAGGGCAAACACCACCTTCGATGTTCATGTGATTGATGAATACGACAATGTGAGATCCGTTCCCGGCATCACCATTACCACCATTGATGATCAAGCTCCCATCCTGACCCCCCGCTACGAGATCGGCAAGGACGAAAACGGCTACACCGTGGTGACAGCCACCTTCTATCCCGCCGAGGAGGAAAAGCTTGAGGTCATTATACCGCTTTCCGCCAATGTCATGGGCAAGGAGGTTCAGATCGGTACGGAAATTGTGGATGAGGTGACAGGAGAGACGATTCCCATCATGGCGACCCGCTATTACCACATCTTCACCGCCAACGGCATCTACTCCTTTACCTATCAAGACGAAATGGGCAACATTGGCACTGCCTTCGCTGAGGTCAATGGTCTGAGCAGCGACAGCGCAAGGGTCAGACAGGTCAATTGGTACGGCACGCAGGCTCCCTCGGGGCAAAGCAATGTTCCCCCGGAAAGCAGCGGCATGGTCAACCGGAATGTCATTGCCCAGCTTCGCATGAACAGTGCCGTCAGCGATGTAAAGCTTTATGCCTACGATCCGGAGGCTGAGAATTACGCAGGCGCGCCGCTGGATGCGCGGCTTCCTGTCAGTGTCAGCTTCACCGCTATGACCCTTGAGCTGACCTATACGGAAAATGTTGATCAGAGGATCGTGGTGGAATTTACTGCCGCTGCCAGCGGTCGCAAGGGCTATTATGTTGTGAGTCCTGTGACCTGTATCGACAAAGAAGCTCCCGTGGTCACCGTGACCAATGTGCAGATGGCAGAGGATAACCGCAGCATGACCATCACCTTTACCACCAGCGAGGATACGGTAATGTCCATGTCCTCCATGCCTGTCTATGGTACACAGCACACATGGACGGTTGCCCACAACGACAAAACCGAGCTTAGCTTTACGGACAAGGCGGGTAACAGATCCGTCTATACAGTCACAGAAAATGCCGGGGTGGATACTCTGGAGCTGGTGGCGGAATTCAGCCTGCACGCCGACGGCAGCGGAGCGACCGCAGACCCACTCCATGACCTGAAGCCGGATGTGGGAGCGACCTTGTACCTCAGAGTCAACAAGCGGGCAACAGCCGTGCTGTCCGGAAACAGCATCGGCACTGTGGAGGAGGGTGTCTGGACAGCACTCAGCCTGCCCGATTCCGCAGGTCTGCATATCCTGAGCCTGACGGATGTGAGTACCGGGGAGCTTCTCCAGATCCTGGTTGCCGCGCAGCCCAAGGACAATGTGGCACCTGTGATCCATCTGGACGGAGCTACCGTTCTGGTGACAGAGGATGCGACCTTTGAAGAAATGCTGGCGGTGATCAATACCGGCGTTACGGTTACGGACAATGTGGACGAGGATCCCGGCTTCACAGTCACCGGCTATCCCCATGCAGTGGAGGCGGGTCTGTACAGTCTGACCTACACTGCCGAGGATGCCGCGGGCAATGTCACCACCATATCCCGCACGCTGTATATCATGGCAGAGGGAACGCCCTTGCTGAAGATCAATGGCGAGGTGGGCGTGCCTTATGGAAAGGTATTCCTGAAAAACGGCGGCGAAAGCACAGTCATCACTCTGGAACTGATCAATATGGAGGAAATGACCGACCAGCCTATGGTCATCAAATACCGCAAGGGTCAGTACACCACCGGGCAGATGAAGTATTACGCCACCACCGTGGAAGATATGAGGTTCACCGTCACGGATACCGGACACTATACCATCTATGTCCGCAGTCAGGATCGTGTGGAATTTGTAATTTACATCTATGTGGAGGGATAAGAGATGAAAAAGATTTTATCGAGCATGAAAAGAATACTTGCCCTCCTGATCGTCTTTGGATTGGTTGCGGGTCTTGTGCCCGCAGCCGCTCTGGAGGGCTTAGGCGTTCTGATCGCCCGTGCCCAGGAGCCGGCAGACCACTTTGCGCTGAACAACGGATATATTAAAGTCACGGTATCGGAAAAAACCGGCGGCTTCGGGATCCGAACCGTGGAAGGCGACAAGGTCAACAAGCTTGACGATGAGCAGTATTTGGTGTTTGAATTTGACGGGGATAACACCTCCTTCACCTCCTTCCGGGTGACCCGTAACGGGCAGACCAAAGAGTATATCTTTGGCGGAAAGTACCCGGGAAGCTCCGGCATTACGGTCACGGAGGAAAATGGGGCACTGAATGCCCGGTGGTCTGTGGATGATCTGACCTTTGTTCAGACCATCACTCTGGTGAACACCGGCTCAGCGGAGCATGGCACTGCGCTGATCAGCTATAGTGTGGAAAACAGGGGAGAGCCGGCTGAGGTGAAGTGCCGCATCCTCATGGATACCGCTCTGGGCTATCAGGATTACGCCTATTACAAGGTGGGAAACACCTATTTGGAGCGGGAGACCTTGTTGGCTGAGGATGGCTACAGCAAGTCCTTCTATGCCGCCACCGATCCCTACGATCCCAGGATCGTTGCCTACACCATCAACGCTTCTGTGGATGGCAGAGAGTGTAAGCCCTATCAGACGGTGTTTGCTCACTGGAACAATCTGGCTTCCACGGTGTTTGACTACACTCCGGATACGGACTTTACCTTTACCAACTATAACAACCGGAAATATCTGACTTCCGACAGTGCTTACGCCTTGTATTTCAGTATGGGCGAGGTAGTCACGGGAGGCACGGCGTCCATTGCCACCAACTACGGCGTGTACTCCAATGAGAGTGTTTCCGAAGAAGCGAGCATGGCGGTGAATGTCAACGCGCCTGATGTTTTGCAGTTTGCCACAGACGAAAATGGCGGGGAGGATCAGAGCAGCTATGAAAACGGCGGCAAATTCAGTGTAAAAACCTACATTGAAAACATCTCTGACCGCACTTACTCCAGGATCCGCATTGTGGTCTACGCCGCCGGGGGTATGGATCCTCTGGATGGGGAGGGCAACCCCACAAACAGCACCTATGACAAGCCCTACTCCGTGGAGGTTCTGGATGTGACCCCGGGAGAGCAATTGGAGTTCAACTGGAGCTTTGTGGCAGAGCCTAAGGCGACAGGGCAGTATGGAAAGATCCATTACAAGCTCTACGATATCTGCGACGAAGCCACGCTGGGAACAGGACAGATCATGCAGGAGAATCTGCTGGGCGAGGGGCACAGCTATATCCTGTGTCCCGGCTCTGTGGAAAAGACTCCGGCACTGAAATTCACCGGTTCTTCTCCGGATACCATTTTTTCCTCCGGTCTGCGCACCCTTTATGTGACCGGCGAAAACTTCTCCATGCTGGCAGACGAATCCTCCTACAAGCTGATGCTCAGCCGTATGGACGGAAACGTGATCCATGGCGAAGCTGCCGTGGAGCTTCCTTCGTCTCAGGTTCAGATCGATGACTCTACCAATGTCATGACCGTCCTTTTCACGGAGGACGCTCCCGGCACACTGGAAGACGGTATGTACCAGCTCACTCTGGACTACACCGATACTACCAAGGAGGATGTCTCCGGGCAAGCCCTTCGCTTCCATGTTTCTTCGGAGGTGAAGTACAAAAATGATGCCTACGGCTTCCTTGCCGTGGTCAAGGATGATCGAAGCGGCTCGTATTCCTATTCCGTTCAGCGGTTTGGGGATGAGGAAGCCTACTGGGAGGAGCTGGAAAGCGGCCGCCTGGTGCGGCAGGATGTTCTTCTGGAATTCCGGGGCAGCTTTATCCGGGAAGCCAAGGACGACGGCTCTGTGGTCTACCAGGGTATTTCCCTCAACGGAGAAAACAATGTGATGACCATGAACGGCAGTCTGGACATTAAAAACGGTACTGCCACCATTACGGAAAAGAACGGCTCTGTCACTGTGGACTTTGATGCGGAGCTGTATACCACCGGCAGCGGCACCGCAGTATGGAGCGGTATGTGCGCCCTGACCGAGCTGGAAGCAGGTACGGATTACAGCCTGATCACCTATGACGAGAACGGCAATCGGACACGGAAGGAAACCGGCGAGACCATCGCTCTGCTGTGGCCCTCCGTGGGTCAGGGCTTCCAGAGCCTTATGGGTCTGCTGTTTGAGCTGAAGTACGGCGAAATGGGTGTGATCGCCCATGCCAATGCTCCCACACAGCAGGCATCTGAGACTCGCCTTTTAGCCTTCGGCGCGGCAATGGATCTGTCCTTCCTGATCCCCAGCTCCATCAGCAACAACATTGTCCTTGGTGGCAAATATGCCGCCACAAAGGATATTCTGGGATCTTCCTGGGACGCGGCGGAGCACAACTCCATCAAATGGACTCCCGCTGAGATCCGTGCCCTGAACAAGCAGGCGAATTACCGCAGCCAAACGGCAAAAACCGATGCTACCTCCGAGGATCTCAACAGCGGAAGATTCTCCGATATGACCGTGGACGAGACACCTGGCTATAACGCGGCATCCATTGTCATTGACGATATCCTCTTTGGCGGCGAGTATCTGGGCGTAAATATGGAGGTTGCCCTGGGCATCCCTCCCTATATTCAGGGGCTTCCTGCTTTGGAGGGCATCGTGTCTGTGCGCACGGTAGGCGACTGGTACTTCAGTGTGGACGGTCAGTGCCACTTTGCCTCCTTCAATATGCAGGCAGGTATCGCGCTGCAAAGTCTGGACGGTGTTCCCATTCTGGATCGTGTAAACTTCTTTGTGGGCGGTATTACTCCCGGCTTCAATGTGGACGGCGTGGGCGTTCTGTGGCTTCAGGGCGGCGGTGGTGGTATTGATAACCTGTATGAAACCATCGTTATGACGGATTCTGTGCCGCCATTGAAGCTGATCATTCAGGCGCAGTTTTCCATTATGCAGATATTCTCCGCCACAGCATCCTTGGGGCTGAGCCTGCGGGGCATTGATGTGTCCCTGACCAACGGTACATTCAGCGAATATACCGACGAGAATCAGCAGGTTCACAGACCCTATCCCATCAATCTGGATGCGGGTATCCGGCTGGATTGGTATCCGGAGTTCTATCTGCAGGGCACCGTGAACCTGATCCTGGCGAGGATCATTAACGGCGGCGGCTACATTGTGGCAGACGCGGAGGGGTTCTATGAATTCTTCCTGCGGGCCGGTATCAGTGTTCCTGCGGATGTGCCCATTATTGGCGGCTACGAAGTGGCAGACATGAATCTTGGTGTCAACACCACAAAGCTTTGGGGCAGAGCAAGCCTGCTGGAAGTGGTCAGTGTGGGCATGGTTTACTACTGGGGCGGCGATTTTGACTGGAACAGCGGCTCCGAGGTCTACCCCACTTATCCCGAGCTGGTGGGCATGAATTCTGACGGTGCTATGGTGAATGTGGCACTGGATCGTGACGAAAATACCGACCGAACCCTGTACATGGCCTTCGGTACCAATGTGCGGCAGACGGCGACCACTATGGATCGGTCTGCCCGCAACGGGGGCACGGATGTTGGAGATAAGCTGGAATCGGATGTTGTGGGCGGCACCAACCATACCATGACTCTGGCAAAGAACGGCTCGGGCAAGATGCTGTCCATTCAGTGGGCCTCCGACACTTTGGAGCAGGCCAAAACGGATGCTGCCGCGGTTATTATGGCTGACAAGGCAAACTCCGCAAATCAGTATCCCATTAGCCTGTGGGACAAGGAAAATCCGGATGCCCCAGCCAATGCTCTGCTGGCTTACAGCGAAGAAACAAAAACCGCTTATCTGACCCTTGTTTTTGCCGCGGACGATGGAGTGTTCGGTACAGCATGGAATATCATCACCCCCACTGCGGCACAGTTGGTGGTCTATGATGTGGCACCTCTGCCGGAGATCACCGCGGAAAGTGCTGTGGTAGAGGGAAACCGGGTCAGTGTGGAGCTGGGCGGCAGCCGGTTGGAGGACTTTACCGACCTGATCGTCTTTGCTGAGGGCAAGAACTCCGGCAAGTCTTATCTCCTGGGTGGCGCGAGGAACCCCTTTGCCACGGACGAGAGAACCTTGGTTCTGGATCTGCCTGCCCATATGGTCAGCGATGCTTATACCCTGCGGATCATCGCCACTGACGACAATGATACTTATTACTCCGAAGCTGTGGTGGAAGCTTCCTATACCAACCCTGAACAGCCCGCCGCCCCGGATGATCTGGGAGCGGAGAATGTGGGCGATTACAAGGTTGCTGTTACCGTTGGAGATTCCACGGAAGGCTTTGACGGCTATCAGTTCACCGCCTACGATTCTGAGGGCAATGTGGTCAGCGGCATGGATGAGATCCTGATGTACAAGGATGGTTCTTCCGTTTCCTATGGAGATGACGGCACGGTTCTTTTGCCGGAATCCACCGAAGTTGCGGACAGCTATATCATCGGCGGACATTACGAGCAGACCGTGGAAAAGGAAGATGGCGTTGAAACCACACTTGTTACCGGTTTCAGTGCCGGCGATTACACCATTGAGACGCGCCGTTGGAAGCGCGCGGCAAACGGAGCGGTTCTGCTATCTGAGCCTGAAACGGTTTCCGTCACGGTGCGTGAGCCGGTCAGAACAAATCTGAAAGTCACTGCGGTTTCTCTCTCCGGGGGAAACAGTGTTGTTAAAACTATCACTCAGGGTAACGGCGAAACCTATGAGCAGACGGCTTTCAGCAGCTCCCACTTAATGCTCCGGCTGACCTCCGATACAGAGTCCTTTACAGGCGCGTGGTATCTGGATGGCGGTCATCTGGAGGGAGGAAGCGGTCAGATCACGGAGCAAACCAAGACAGCCAATGTAATACTGGAGGGTCTTGCTGACGGCACCCATATGCTCTCCTTTACCGGCAAAAACGCCTATGGCGATGGGATCAATACCGTCTATCAGTTCACGGTAGATACACAGGGTCCCCGGCTTCTGCTGGCAGAGCCTGTAAACGGTTGTCTGTTCCACTATTGGACCGGCAGGCTGAGCATTACCGGTGTGACAGATAAGGGAGCCCGGCTGACGGTTTGGGACAACACCACAAAAACCATGGTTTATGAATCCACGGCAGCTCTGGAAACGGACGACGACGGCCGCTTTGCACAGGAAGTGACTCTGGACAGAAGGATTCTTTCCCATGACCTGACTATTACGGTGACGGATGAGCTGGGCAACAGCTCCTGCCGGGAGGTCAGTGTTATGAGCAGCGGCTTGGGAAGCATCGAGAAGCTGATGATCTTCTCCGGGGAAAATGATGTGACCAACACCAAGCTGACCGCAGGAGGCATCCATGCTTTAAGCCTTGTGGCAAAGCTGAAGCGTCCGGCGGATGCAGACCCGGCAGAGGAGGATCTGTATGTTCAGATCAATATGCCCGGCATGGTGGATTGGGTCAGAATGGCAGCGGAAGGTCAGGTGGAACTGACCGACAGTGATACCGGCGTGGCTCTGACCACTTCCTCTGATGCGGAAGGTCTGATCACTGCCCGATTCCTGGTCAATGATCAGGGCGACTGGTCTGTCAGCGCGGCTTTTGGCTTTACCGGAGAGCAGATCAGGGATCTGAGTGATGGATACACCCAGGTCATTACCACGGATCAGCTCTATACCGGCGAAGCACGAACCACCGATGTGGAAGTCTGGTATCGTGGCATCAAGCTGACCGAGGGTACGGACTATATCATCGGTGAATATACCAACAATGTGGATGTGACCACGGAAACCAGCAAAGCGCAGGTGCGGATCATGGGCTTCGGCGTTTACACAGGCACCGTAACAGGTCAGTTTGAGATTCACTATTTGGAGCTTGATGAGAGCTGGATCACCGTTTCCGGCGTGGAAGGTGAAAACGGCTTCTATGTTTCCGATGTTTCCATTCTTCCTGCTCCGGGCTATGAGCTTGTGGTAAACGGGGAGAACGCGCGGATCACCTTTACCACCGATGGGGAGCATACCGCCACTTTCCGGGTGCGCCGTACAAGCGACGGAGCTATGACGGATACGGTCGTCCGGACAGTTGAGATCGACAAGACCAACCCCACCGGAAGCATTACCATGGACGAAACCGGGTGGAGCAAGTTCCTGGAGACGATCACCTTCGGACGATACAAGGTAAAGAGCCTTGAAGCAACCGTAATGGCAGAGGATGCCAACGGTGTCAGCGAGATTCAGTATATTATCACAGACACGGTCTATGCAAATGCCACGGAGCTGGAGTCGGCGGGGCTGACCTGGGAGATCTACACCGAAGGGCAGAAGCCTACCATTAAAGAAAACGAGAACCAGATCGTCTATGTGCGGATCAAAGACATGGCGGGCAATATCAGCTATATCTGTACCGACGGCATCCATGTGGATACACTGGCACCGGAGGTCACCGTAACGGTTGACCCGGGCTCTGTGTCCGCTTCCGGTTTCCAGCTTTCCATCACCTCCGGCGAGGCAGGAAAATACTGTTACGCCGTGCTGGGAGCTGCCGAAGCGGTGCCCACCCAGGAGGAGCTGCTGTCCCTGAATATCCCTGGAGCGGTCATGGGCAGCGGCAATATCGAGAAGGCGGGTCAGCCCGTTGCGGTAACGGTATCCGGTCTGGAAGCCAACACCCCCTACATGGTCTATGCCGTGGCCGAGGATGCGGTGATCCTGCTCAGCGGTGGAGCTGCCGCGCCCAATGTTTCCGGCGTGGTAAGCAGCGAGCTTGTGGTTACGGCACGCTACAGTCTGGAAGATGCCCAGATCACCGTAGAGGATATGCTCTACACCGGAAACCCGGTCACGCCTGCCGTTGAGGTTCGCTTCGACGGAAAGCTGCTGGTTTGCGGTCAGGATTATGAGGTGGTCTGTCACAACAACATTGAGGTTTCGGATACAGCCCCCTATGTGGAGATCATCGGCATGGGCAGCTACGGCGGTTCTGTGATCAGGAGCTTTACCATCTCCTATTTGGACGCGCGGGAATACACCGTCTCCGGCACCAAGGGCAGTGACGGATACTATGTATCTGCTGTGACCGTTGCCGCAAATGAGGGCTATGAGTTGGTTGCCATTGGAGACAGCCGATTTGATTTCAGCGAGGACGGCATTTACAAAACGAGCTTCCGCATCCGCCGTGTCAGCGACAGTGCCATGACCGATGTATTCACTTTGGAGATCAAGGTGGATCAGACTTGTCCCGACGGCTCTGTCACAGTGGGTGGGAATACATGGAAGGAGTTCCTGAACGCCATCACCTTTGGGCTGTTCTTCAAGGAGACTCAGACGGTTACCATTGAAGCCACCGACAGCGGCAGCGGCATCCGGGAGATCGGCTATTACCTTTCCGATACCGCGCTGTCTTT
Source organism: Faecousia sp. (assembly GCA_045594185.1). Classification (GTDB taxonomy): domain Bacteria; phylum Bacillota; class Clostridia; order Oscillospirales; family Oscillospiraceae; genus Faecousia. The sequence goes on from JAZNYB010000233.1 coordinate 9,802, forward strand.
GGAACAGGTCAAGGCACTGGGCGACCAGTGGGTAAGCTATGAAGCTGCCATCAGCATTACACCGGACAGCGAGTGCGTTGTTTACGCAAGAATTTTGGACAATGCCGGACACATCAGCTACCGTTCCTCTGACGGTCTGGTTGTAGAAAGCACTCTGCCAGTTATTCTGGGCGTTGAAGACGGCGGAACCTACTACGGCGATCAGACGATCACGGTTACGGACAAGTATCTGGATTCCGTAACGGTGGATGGCAAGGAGGTCACCCTGACGGACAACACCTTTGTGCTGGTGGCGGACAATGCCCAGCATACCATTCAGGCAACAGACAAGGCAGGCAACACGACCATGGTGACGATCACCGTCAATGTACCTGAGGATCCCGACTGTGACGGCGGCACCGATTGTCCCAGCTCGGCGTTTACAGATCTGGATACCACCGCGTGGTATCATCTGTATACCGACTATGTTATTGAGCACCGTCTCATGCAGGGCTATTCCGATGAGATCTTCGCTCCCCATGATTCCATGACCCGGGCGATGATGGTTCAGGTCTTGTATAATCTGGAGGGACGACCTGCCGTCAGTGGCACAAAGCCCTATACGGATACGCCGGAGGATGCATGGTATTTCGATGCTGTCCTGTGGGCAGATCAGAATGGGCTGATCAAGGGATACGGCAACGGAAGGTTTGGTCCCAATGACGCGGTTTCCCGTGAGCAGATGGCAGTCATCTTCTATCGGTACAGCGAGTTCAAGGGCCACAGCCTGACTGAGGGTGAATATGATCACTTTACCGACGGGGATGATGTCAGTCCCTACGCGCGGCGGGCTATGCGCTGGGCTGTGGGCAACGGTCTGATCATCGGAGACAGCAACGGCTGCCTGTGCCCCAAAGATAACTCTGCCAGAGTGGAATTTGCCGCGGTTTTGCAGCGTTTTATGGAAACCATTGCCAAGTAATTTCCCAATGACTTAAAAATACCCCCATAGGAGACGGCGAAAACCGGCTTCTATGGGGGTATTATCAGGTTTTGCGTAAGCTCGTATCATACATCCGATGCGCCAACAAAGCATCTGCGCAACGGAGCTTGCCCTTATATGCCGCGAAAAAGACGGGGATCAATCTTCAAGCTGCTCCCGGTAAAACGATGCCAGCTTTTCCGCTCTGCCCGGTGTTGTGGGGCTGTCCAATTCCTCAAAGATTTCCGCGTACTGTGTCAGGGGAAGATCTTCCCACTGGCACACCAGCTCCTCAAAAAGCTTCAGACCCTTGCCTGCTTCCTCCTGCTCCAAGGCGTAAACCTGCATGGCAATGTCATTGGAGGATACATAGCCGTAGACATAGAAGGGATACTGGAAGAAGTGGGTCACACTTACCCATTCCTCCTTCTCGTAGCCCTTGGCATCAAAGCCAAATTCCTTTGCTACCCGGTCATAGACCCGGCACAGTCCTTCTATTGTCAATTCTTCGTCGGAAAGGCTGTAGACCTGTTTTTCGAAGCTGTAATACGCCGCCTGCTCCACATAGGTGCTGAGACTGCCGCACATTGCCGCCCGCTTCAATTTCTCCATGTCTCCCGGTTCTAAGCTGTTCGCATAGGACAGGGACAAATATTCCATGCTCTGGGACATGATCTCGCATACATCCGAGGAGGCATAAGTGCCCTCTACGGCGTAATCGTTGGTGAAATGCCCGAACTCATGGGTAAAGGACATGACATCTCCCAGATCTCCATAGGGTGACAGGACGATAAAGGGAGCGTAAAAATCCACCAGATAGATCTCGTAAGCACCGGGGGCTTTTTTCGTGCTGTAGGAAATGTCGTAAAGCTCCCGGGTGTACATCTCCTCAAAGGCTTCTTTGGTGATACCGCCCATGTTTTCCGCGGCGGATCTGACATAGGCAAGACAGTCATCCTCGTCTGCCGGCGTTTCGTAGAGCCAATAGACCGCGTCATCCAGGGCATATTCTTTGTAAAGGGGCACGAGATGGGTCTTGATGCTCTCTAAATGAATGGAGGTGAGGGAAGGTGTCTCCTCCCGGGAATAATACCAGGAATTGTAGTATTCCTCCACGGTGTCAAAGCCGGCGCACTCTGCCAGCTCTCTGCGCACCTTGATCAGCTCGATGTACACGGGTCCCAGCTTTTCCAGCAAAAGATTGTAATCCTCGTCCCCGGAGGCATCCACATAGCTCGTTCCCTCCAGAATGGTATAATACTGGTTTTGCAGCTCGCTTTCCTTTTCGCTCAGCTCCAGATAGCCCTGCTCCCAGACGGACACATATTCCCAGTCCTCATCGCTTCCCTCCGGAGGCTGATAATCATCGAAAAAGCCGTCTCCGAAGTAATCCTCCTCCAATTCGTCTACAATGGGGCTTAAAGCAAGGCTGGCGTAAAGCTCATCCAAAGCACTGCCCACATAGCTCCACTGCTGCGAGCAGAAGGCGTACTCCTCCTGACGGCTCTCGTCAGTCAAGTCCAGATTATAGAGGATGTCAGCCAGACTGTACATGGTGTCAAAATTGTTGTACACATCATAAAAGGCGTAGACAGCATCCATCACCTTATCCGCGTCCTTTTCCGTTTCCACGATGCGGCAGGATTCTTCCAGTACCGTGTCAAGGGCTTCCATATCCGGGCGGGTATAGACCATTTCCGAAAAACGCAGGGTAGAGCCGTCATCCAGAATATCCGAAAACTTTCCCATTATGAATTCCTGCAGGGAGTCGCCCAAATGCTCCAGAGCTTTATCGAGATTTAATGCGGAAGACTCCCAATTGCCGGAGCAGCCGGTAAACAGGAGGGTCAGTGCCAAAAGCAGTGCCGCAAGTTTGATTTTTTTCATATTCTCCCCTCATTTCTCTTTGCAGAGGCTGCCGGTAGTTCTTCTTACCGGAAAACAACTTCCATTTCCTTCACATCCAAAGGATTGATATTGATTTTTACTTTGTCATGGATCTGACAGGGGACATGGGTCACATCCGCAATGAGATTCACCATGCCCACATGACCCAGCACCTTGCAGGGCTTGCCGTTTATTTCTACGGTAAGACTCTTGCCCTTGAGCATATATTTCAGGTATCTTCCAACGGAGCGCAGGCAGTCTTTGATCCGGAATACATCATATCCCCGCTCCACGGAAAAGCCGTGGATATAGCCCACGCCTACCACGGCGATCTTCGTATCCCTTTTCACCTGACAGGCAGCACCGTAGCCCACATTATGCCCTTTGGGGATGGTTTTCAGGGCTTCCACCGTGGCTTCGCAATAGCCCACCGGCTTTAGTCCCGCTTTTCCGGCGTAGCCCACCCGACCCAAAAGCGCGGAGCCCAGACGAACGCCGTCCAAGTGCATATGGGGGAAATTCCGGAAGGCAAGGGAGTTGCAGCAGTGGGTCATGCCGGGGTGGATGCCCTTTTCCTTCAGCTTCTTTACGGTGCTCTGGAAGGCTTCAAATTGCGCCGTTGTGATCTGCTGCCGGCTGCCGGAGTGGAAATGAGTAAAAATGCCGGTCACTTCAATGTGGGGGTAATTTTCATACACCTGTGCCGCCTGCTCCCACTGCTCCGGGAGGAAACCGTAACGACCCATGCCGGTGTCGATCTTCACATGAGCCTGTGCCTTGATGCCCAGCTCCGCTGCCACCTGTTCCAAAGCGGCGGCTGCTTCCAGAGAGCCTGCGGTGCAGATAACGCCCAGAGAAAGGAGCTGTTTCAGTTCATCTTCTTCGGAGGTTTCCCGGAGCATCAAAACAGGCTGTTCCGAAAGACCCGACGCCCGGAGAGCCTTTGCTTCTCTTAAGTCCGTCACGGCAAAGCGGTCGATGCCCTCCCGGAATAAAATCTGAGCCAGAGGGACAGTGCCCAAACCGTAGCCGTTTCCCTTGACCACGCCCCAGATGGGAGTGTTCCCTGCCTTTTCCTTTAAGATGGCGATATTATGCCGCAGCTTGTCTGTTTCAACGATGTAGGCTTTCATGGCAGCCTTCCTTTCTTTTGTGGGCTTTGGGGGAGGCTGGGAGTCACGGTCTTTTTAGCCGTTAATTTTCCCCTTGCTTCTTTTTGCCGTTTTTCAGGCGGTATTTCAAAAGGCTTACCTTGCGGTACAGCTTTTGGGACTTTTCGATCATCAAATACAGGGGTTTATTCAGAATCAGGTCAAATTCTCCCACAAACTCCGTGAAATCCCCATTGAAGCCCTTTTTGAACTTATAAAGCCCATACAGGGGGTTGGACTCGTCCAGATCCCCGGAGATGCCACGGAAGTCGTAAATGCGGCACTTTTTCTCCAAAGACCACTGGATCATATTCCACTGCAAAAGGTAGTTGGGCATGAGGTTTCTGTGGCTGTTGGAGGATGCGCCGTAGAGATACCATACCTTGTCCCCAAACCAGATGGCAAGAGTTCCCGCAATGGGCTGACCCTCATAAAACGCCATATAGAGCCGGGCGTGTTCTCCCAGATTTTTCAGAATGTTGGAAAAATACGCTTCGTTTCTGGTGACAAAGTTGTCCCGCATACCGGTTTCGATCATAATGCGGGTAAAGTCGGGAACCATCTCCTGCCCGCATACCCGAACCTCCACGCCCTTCTTCACAGCCAGCCGGATATTATAGCGGTGCTTCTGGTGGAAGGATGCCAAAAGCTCTTCCTCGGTTTTTCCATCCACATTCATGCGGAACACGAATTTGGGCTGAATACCCTCAAAATTCTTGCCCTCCTGCATGACCTTAAAGCCCAGTGATTCCAAGCTCTCCCGAAAAGCCGTGTTTTCACAAGACACATCAGGGTCGATCTTGATCACATAGCCCTTGCATTCTTTCGCCAGTGCCTTTGCGCCCTTTACCAGCTCTGCCAAAGTTTCCCGGTCGTCCAGGTCGCACACGGGCCCCCGGCAGGCATAGAGCATGGAAGCACCGAAACCGGGCATTTTCCGAATGAGCATGGAAAGAGAGCCTTTGATTCTTCCATCCTCACCTCTTACGGCGACCGCCCGGAACTTCCAGGCAGCTTTCTGCTTTCCCCAAAGGGAGGATTGGGCAAAATGCCCCTGGGGATGGGACTGGATAAAAGATTCGTATTCAGGTAAGGTTTTTTCATTGATCAGTTCGTACATGGAACATACATCCTTTCAGATTCCATATTACATCAAATATATCATATCATGTTTTCTGCCTTTGCGCAACGAAAAAAACCAACATTTCTATTGTACTGGGGAAAAAGATTTGCTATAATATTCAGAAAGATAAAAAATAAATGGATGTGTATTGCTTTGAAGTATGGAATCTGGAAAACCGGGACACCACCCCCGGAAGCTGTAAACCGGCTCGTGTCCGGTGGATTTTCTCCTGTGACCGCCATGGTTCTTGCCGCCCGTGGGTTTGGTGCCCCGGAAACGGCAAGGAGCTTTCTGCGCACGGACTGTCCTCTCATTGACCCTTTTGCTATGAAGGATATGGACAAGGCTGCTGCCAGAGTGAGCCTTGCCTTGGAGCGGGACGAAAGGATCGTGGTCTATGGAGACTACGATGTGGACGGCATCACCGCAACCTGCCTGCTGACGGACTATCTGCGCAGCCGGGGAGCGGATTGCCTTTGGTACATCCCCGGAAGACTGGAGGAGGGCTACGGTCTGAATCCCACCGCCCTGCGGCACTTGCAGGAGAAGGGGGCAGACCTGATCATAACCGTGGATTGCGGGATCACAGCCGTGGAAGAAGCAAAGCTGTGCCGGAGTCTTGGTATGGAGCTGGTTATTACCGATCATCATGAATGTAAGGCAGAGCTTCCACAAGCCTGTGCCGTGGTTGATCCCCACCGTCCGGACTGTACCTATCCCCACAAAAACCTCTCCGGCGTGGGCATTGCCTTTAAGCTGGCTGCCGCTCTGGAGGGGAATCAGGAGAAAATTCTGGGGCGTTACGCGGATATGGTTTGCCTTGGCACTGTGGCGGATGTGATGCCCCTTGTGGGGGAAATGAGAGTTTTTGTGGAAAAGGGATTGCGGGATCTTCGCGCGTCCCACCGTCCGGGGCTTCAAAAGCTCATGGAGGAGGCGGGCTGTGATCCCAACACCCTGAACGCCGGCTCTATTGGATATGTGATCGCTCCCAGGATCAATGCCGCCGGTCGCATGGAGCGCATCGAGCTGGCTGTGGAGCTGTTTCTTACAAAGGACGAACACCGGGCGGCAGATACAGCCAGAGCCCTGTGCCAGCTCAATAAACAGCGGCAGTTGGTGGAATCCGGCATTTACGAAAAGGCGGTTTCCATGCTGCCCCAGGGCGCGTCCCCGGATGCCATCATTTTGGCTGACCCCGACTGGCATCAGGGAGTTGTGGGTATCGTGGCTTCCCGGCTGGCGGAGGAATACTGCTGTCCCACCTTCCTGATTTGTCTGGATGGAGAAAAGGGGAAGGCAAGCTCCCGTTCCTTTGGGGGCTTCAATCTGTTTGCTTCTTTGACGGAGCTGGCCCAGCTTTTGCAGACCTACGGCGGTCACGAGCTGGCGGCAGGCTTCACCATAAATAAAAGCAACATCGACACCTTCCGCAGCCTTATGGTCGCCAAAGCGAAGGCGTTTTATGAAAATGCCGGGCCACGGACGGTGCTGGACATCGACTGCGTGATTCCCGTGGAGCTGCTGACCCTTCCTGAAGTGGAGTCCCTTTCCGTGTTGGAGCCCTGTGGCGTGGGCTGCCCAAAGCCGGTGTTTTGTCTGGAAGGATTGCGGGTGGAGCGGCTTTCGGCTGTGGGGAACGGACGGCATCTGCGATTGCAGCTCCGCCACGGTCTGCAGAGCATTCCCGCGATCGCTTTTTCCTGTACGGCAGAGGGCTTGTCCATCCGGGAGGGAGATTTGGTGGATGTTGCCTGCACTCTGCAGGTCAATGAATTTCGGGGTATTCGCTCTGTGCAGATCAATCTTTTGGATGTCCGCCCAAGCTGCCCATGTCCCTGTGATCCCGATCCCGTGGGATACAGAAAGCTGAAAGAGGGGAAACTCACGGGGAAAGAAGCTCAGTCACTGCTGCCGCCCAGAAGCGTGTTGGCAGATGTGTGGCGGTATCTGATGCTGGAGGGCAGGAGCTTTACCTTAGAGCCTTGCTGCCTTTGCCGGAAGATCGTGCGGCATACGGCAAAACCTCTGGGGCTATCCCAACTGCTGGTTTGTCTGGACATTTTCCGGGAAGCGGAGCTTTTGAACATGGAAAAGCAGCACCATACCGTATCCATAACGATCACCGCCGGCTCGCAAAAAGCCGACCTGAATCAATGTCCCACCATGAAGCTGTTGAACCGATTGACGGAAGGAGGTCACCATGGAAACCTTTGAACAGCATTACGCGTCCATGTGTCGGGCGATCCAAAAATATATGCCCGGCACGGATATGACCATCATTGACAAAGCCGTGAACTATGCCAATGCCCAGCACTGCCAGCAGAAGCGGAAGGACGGCTCTCCCTACATTATCCACCCCCTCGCCGTGGCAGAGATCGTGGCGGAAATGGGGCTGGATACGGATGCCCTTCTGGGGGCTCTCCTTCATGATTGCATTGAAGACACCTCCACCACCTTTGACGAGATCGCCACCCTTTTCAGCCCCACGGTTGCGGAGCTGGTAGAGGGCGTTACCAAGCTGACCAGAGTGGAATATTCCACTTTGGAGGAGCAGCAGATGGAGAATTTGCGAAAAATGTTCATGGCCATGAGCAAGGACATCCGGGTCATTCTCATAAAAATCGCTGACCGGCTTCACAACACCCGCACCATGCAGTATCAGACCCCCAAAAAGCAGATATCCAAATCCATGGAGACGATGGATATTTATGCCCCTCTTGCCCACCGCCTTGGTATGCAGAAGATCAAGTGGGAGCTGGAGGATACCAGTCTGCGCTTCCTCGACCCGGAGGGCTACGAGGAAATTATGAAATATCTGGAGGCTCACGAGGACGAGGACAACGCCTTTATGAAGTCCATCCAGTCTCAGATCATGACCCGGCTGTCCTCCGTTGGCATCCATGGCACGATTTACGGACGGATCAAGCATGTTTATTCCATCTACCGGAAAATGCGGGATCAGGGAAAATCTATGGACGAGCTGTATGATCTGTACGCCTTCCGGGTCATTGTGGATACCATCCCCGACTGCTACAATGTATTGGGGCATATCCACGACCTGTTCAATCTGGTTCCCGGTCGTTTCAAGGACTATATTTCCACCCCCAAGCCCAATATGTATCAAAGTCTGCACACCACGGTCATCGGCTCTCAGGGCATCCCCTTTGGGGTGCAGATCCGCACATGGGATATGCACCAGACCGCGGAATACGGCATCGCCGCCCACTGGAAATACAAGCAGGGAAGCGGTGCCGGAGACGAAAAGAACTTTGAATGGGTGCGCCGCCTTCTGGAAAGCCAGCAGGACACCGATGCTGAGGACTATGTCCATTCTCTAAAGATCGATATGTTTGACGATGAGGTCTTTGTCTTTACCCCCCGGGGAAATGTGATTAACCTCCCCGCCGGAGCGACCCCCATCGACTTCGCTTACGCCATCCATTCCGGGGTGGGCAACGCCATGGTGGGAGCCAAGATCAATAACCGCATTGCCAACTTTGATACGGTTTTGCACAACGGCGATATCGTGGAGATCCTTACCTCTAAATCCGCCAAGGGCCCCAGCCGTGACTGGCTGTCCATCTGCAAGAGCAATCAGGCGAGAACCAAGATCAAGCAGTGGTTCAAAAAGGAAAAGCGGGAGGAGAACATCGTTCACGGCAAATCCAGCTTTGAAGCGGAGCTGCGCCGGGTGGGCTTTACCTCCTCTGTTTTGCAGGACGATGAGCTGCTTCCTGTTTTGCTGAAAAAGCTCAGCTTTGAAAACTTAGACGATATGTACGCCGCCATCGGCTACGGCGGTCTTACGGCGGTGAAGGCTGTGGGGCGTATCCGGGACGAGATCCTCCGTCACACCCGGAATATTCAGAACCCCACCGCTGGGGGAAAAGATCCCAACAGCCCCTTGCGTACCAACCCCCAGACACCTGTCAGCCGCCACAGTGTCAACGGTGTCATTGTGGAGGATATTGACTCCTGCATGATCAAATTCGCCAAGTGCTGCACCCCTGTTCCCGGGGATGACATTGTGGGCTTTATTACCAAGGGCTTTGGCGTTTCCGTCCACAGAACGGACTGCTCCAATGCCCAGAACCGGCAGGACCCCAAGTATTCAGCCCGGTGGGTATCTGTCCACTGGGCGCAGGAGGACGACCAGCCCTTTACCACTTCTTTGGAGCTGGACTGCGTTACCAGAAGCGGACTTTTGATGGATGTGGCAACGGCACTGACCACCGCCAGAGTGCGGGTGCAGGAGCTTAGCGGCAAGGATCTTCCCGGTGGTCACAGCACCTTCTCCATTACCTTCCAGGTGAAAAATGTACAGGAGCTCAATGGCGTTTTGAGCAAGCTCCTGAATATCCGGGATGTGCTGGGGGCAAGACGAGGACAGAGTTGAGCCTGCGATACAGCGAAATCCGCTCCGCTGGAGGGAGTGAAATAGATTCGCTGTGAAATATTTGCTTCGAAATGTGAAATTGCTCCTTCGGAGCAGTTGTGGTATACCCATGCGGGGACGGATTGAAAAAATATGAGCGGAGCAAATTTGCGAACAGCTCCACAAACCAAAATTTGTCGTTCCCCATGCGCCGCTGGCGAAATTCATGCACCCAAGGGGTGCCATACAAGGAGTTTTCATTATGAGAGCAGTCGTTACCCGTGTTTCTTCCGCCTCTGTGACCATTGAGAATCAAGTCGTCGGACAGATCGGAAAAGGCTTTTTGATCCTTCTGGGGGTTGGCCCTCAGGATACGGAAGCCCAATGCAAGTACCTTGTGGACAAAATTTTAGGTCTGCGGGTATTTGAGGACGAAAACGGAAAAATGAATTTGGGATTGGAGCAGGTGGGGGGAGAGGTGCTGGTGGTGAGCCAGTTCACCCTCTATGGCAACTGCCGCAAGGGTCGCCGCCCCAGCTTCACCGATGCCGCCCCCGCGGAGCTGGGAAACCAAATGTATGAGCGGTTTCTTGCCCTGTGCGAAAAGGCGGGCTTCCCTCCTCGGCATGGGCAGTTTGGGGCTGATATGAAGGTGGCTTCCGTGAACGATGGGCCTGTGACATTGATCCTGGATACGGACATTCTTATGGAAGAACCCAGAAGATGAGCTTCGGGGCGATTAAAGTAACAGTGAATCGGTAAACCCTTGCGGGGAGGGATTGGAATTTTTGCGGGAGAAACGACAAATTCCGATTTATAGGTGCATTTGTACCGCTCCTACGAAACCGGGGGTAATTGACAACTGCCCGCCAAACTAAAATCTGCAATCAACCTCTTAAGGAGGATTCTTATGGAACTTTATACATTGCCTTTAGGGTCTTACATGACCAACTGTTATATTGTTTCCGGCAAGCCCGGTGCCTGCGTGGTGATCGACCCCGGATTTGAGCCGGAGCGGGTCATCGCCTTTTTGGAGAATAAAGGACTTATCCCGGAGGGGATACTCCTGACCCATGGGCATTTTGACCATGTGGGAGGGGTGATGCCCATTCGGGAAAGGTATGGCTGCCCTGTATATCTCGCCCCGGAGGACTTGAAGCTTCCGGTTTATTTGACCTTGCCCATAGGGGCAACCACGGATGTGGAGGAGGGGGACATTCTGGATTTGGCGGGGATCTCCTTCCGTGTTCTTCACACCCCTGGTCATACGGAAGGGTCTGTATGCTATCTCACGGAAAACGCCCTGTTCGCCGGGGATACCCTTTTTGAAGGCTCATGCGGCAGAACCGATCTTCCCGGTGGCAGCGTTCCTAAAATGCTGGACTCTTTGAAAAGACTGCGGGAGCTGGAGTTTACCGGGGGCGTATTTCCGGGACACGGTGACAGCACCACTCTGGCACAGGAGCGAAAAACAAATCCCTACCTCATGGACGAATCCGGATTCCGGTTTTAAGTGCGAAATTCCGATTTATCGGGCAGTTTTCCGATAATGGGTCGTAGGGGCCGGATATCCGGCTCCTACAATGGTGCACACAAAACTGGCAGACAAACCAAAATTTGCCATTCCCCTTATTGATTCTCAAACTACAGGAGAATTACATTATGAAACTAAGACTTCTCGGTCATGATGACCGTTATGCCATAGAACAGCTCCAGCTTGCCCTCTTTCCCGGGGAAAGCATGGAGCCTGTAGAAGGAAAATTTATGGGAGACGGCGCGGTTTCTTCCCTTCACCGGGGGAAGATCTGGCTTACTGCGGTAACGGAGATCACACTCCATGGAGAAACCTCCCGGTGTGTGCGCCGCATGAGGGCAGAACAGGAAACTGTGCGTCTGCGCAGGCGGCTGCTGCAGCAGTGCTACTATTTTGCCGCCCTGAAGCTCCTTCCCGCTGCCCCTGCCTGGGGCGCGTTGGCAGGGGTGCGCCCCACAAAGCTGACCACCAAGCACATTTTGGAGGGCGGTACTCTGGCTTCCGCGGACAAAATGATGAAAGATACCTATTTTGTCACAGACCAGCGGCGGCAGCTGTGTCTGGACTGCACCAAGGCTACCATAGAAGCCGCAAATCTCTTAGAGCCACAGGATATTTCTCTTTACATCGGCATCCCCTTTTGCCCCACCCGCTGCGCCTATTGCAGCTTTATCAGTGCCTCCGCAACCGGGGCAGGGAAGCTGCTGGAGCCTTATCTTCTTGCTTTGCTGGAAGAAATCAAGGCAGTGGGCAAAATGCTGGCAAGTTCCGGCTGCCGGGTTCGTACACTGTATATAGGCGGCGGCACACCCACCACCCTGTCCACCTCCCAGCTTCGCAGGCTCATGGAGGAAGTGAACCGCAGCTTCGACCTGTCCGGCTGTCTGGAATACACCGTGGAAGCTGGTCGCCCGGACACCCTGTCCCCGGAAAAGCTGCAAACCATCTATGACCTGGGGGCAAGGCGGGTGAGCATCAACCCCCAGACTATGGACGACCGGGTGCTGGAGCTTTGCGGCAGACGGCATAAGGCGCGGGAGATCCCCGTTGCAATGGAAATGGCCAGAAACGCCGGCTTTGAAGCGGTAAACATGGATCTGATCGCCGGACTTCCCGGAGACTGTCCGGAGGGCTTCCGGGATTCGCTCCACAAGGTCGCCGCCATGAACCCGGAGAACATCACCGTTCACACCCTCGCCTTAAAAAAGGGAGCGGCGCTGTACCAAAATCCGGAGCGGCTTCCCCTAGACGGTGAGGTTGCCCAAATGGTGGAGTACGCAAACGAATACCTGCGCGGTCTGGGCTATGTGCCTTACTATTTGTATCGTCAGAAATATATGTCCGGCAGTTTTGAAAATGTGGGCTGGTGCAAGCCCGGCACTGCCTGTCTGTACAATATTTACATGATGGAGGAGCTTCATTCCATCATCGCTCTGGGGGGAGGAGCTATGAGCAAGGTCAACCTCCCCGGGGGCAGGCTGGAACGC
>JAZNYB010000234.1:0-4500 GCA_045594185.1 Faecousia sp.
GAGGTGATCTCCAAAGCGAAGCCAATGGTATCGGCAGGCTTAAAGGTATCGGTTTTGCTGTCCTGATCCACATCATCCAGCTCCCAGTTATCCTTTTCCGGAGCGGGGAAGGTATATCCGGCGATGTTGGCATCGGTGATCCCGAAGGCATTAAGCTTCTCCAATTGGGCAGTCTCCACCTCATGGGTGCTTTGGAATACGGTGCTGCCGTCCCCGGGCTGAAGCTGGAAGATATACTTCGCTCCAGGCATGACCGGGTCAAGGGTAATGCTTGCTTCCTCCGTCTGCACCGCCACCGTGGAGGCGGGGTCATCATTGCAGGAATACATTACCAGCCACTTTTCCGGGGCATTTCCCGCAAAGACCCAGGAAACCGTCAGCTTTCCGGGGGTGGTATCGTCCACATTCAGGGAGGTAATAAACACCGGATTCGCGGTTATGGCAAACACCGCGCTTTGGGTCATACCATTGGCGGTAATCTCAAAGTTATAAGCCATGGTGCTGTCCAGATCTTCAAAAACGATGCTGTTTGTATCCGTCTCTTTGGAGATGTCCACACCTTCGCCGTTATAGCAGCGCACCTGCCAGCCGGCAATCTCCGTCTCAGGCACATCCCAAGACAGGGTAACTGCCTTGCCGGTGTAGTGGCTCACCGTAATATTCCGCGCTGTGACCACCGGCATTACCACAAATTCCAGAGTATCGCTGCCGGACAGATAAATGGAATTGCCGGATACATCCGCTCCCGCCGTCAGGGTGAAGGTGTATTCCTTGCCCACGGAAAGCCCGGCAAGCACCACAGAGTGTCCCTGGAAGGCAACGGTTTTTGGTTCTTCGTCCTGCGCCTCACAGGTGACGAACCATTCCTTAGGCTCAATACCGTCAGGGACAAAGGAGAGAATAACAGAGCCATCCTCCGCTCCGGTAACGGCAGTAAAGGAGGTAATATCGGTCTGAATGGCTGTGGTATGGGTCAGGGTATCATTGCCCAAAAGCCGATGGAAGCCATCCACGGAAAGCACGATCATGTACTGGGTATTGGGCTGCAGACCATTGAAGGTAGCCTGACCGTTATTGGCATAAGCCTTGTAAGCATTGCCAAAGTTATCCTGGCAGCTCAGGATCAGAAGATTCTCCTGACCCCGCACCTGAACCTCCACGGTAATGGAATCCAGAGTGCTTTCCTGGATCTCAAACTGCGCAATGGGCATACAGTAAATATTCTGATAGTAATAGTATCCGCCCATTCCCGCAAGAACAAGACAAACCAGTACGCAAAGGGCAATGGCGATCTTTTTGAGGATGCTGAATTTTCCTTCCTCAAACCCCTCTCCGGCTTCATCATCCTGATCTTCCTCATCTTCATCGTCATCCAGAGGATCCCGGATAAGGGGCTTCAGTTGGGGAATGATGACAGGTTCCTCGTTTTCCTCCTCACGCTCCTCAAAAGGCGACTCCGGCACCTGCTCAGCATCCGTTTCCTGAGAAATATCGCCTTCCTGGGGCACGACCGTCTCCTGAGCAGGCTCGTCCTGAGATCCGGCTTCCTCCGGGGCTTGCGCTTCTGTGGGGAGCGTGTCGTCTTCCTGAGAAGGAGCTTCCTCTGCCGTTTCGGTTTCAGGCTGGGCTTCCGTCTCAGGCTGGACTTCCCGGGCAGCTTCCGGCTCCTCAGTCTCCTCCTTGCCTAAAAACAGCTCCGCTCTGCTTAAAATGTCAGCAAGCTCCGCTTCTTCTACGGGAGGCGTGTCCTGCTCCGCTTCCCTTGCTGTAGTGATCCGACCTATGGCAATTTCCTCCTCGGTCAGCTCCGGCTCTGTGGGAGTAAAGCCCAGCTCCGGCTCCGGGGTAAAGTCCGGCTCGGATTCCGGCTGAGACTCCTGCACGGAAGGAACGATCTGCTCCTGCTGCTGTTCTTCCTCCTCTTGGGGGGCAGTCATGGGAACAATGGGTTCGTCATTGACAGGATTGCACTGCATATACGCAACGATGGCCTGACCCATCTCGCCGGGGTTCTGCCAGCGCTGCTCTTTTTTGAAGGCAATGGCTTTGAGAATGATCCGTGCCATTTCCTCATGGGCATGGGCGGGAGCGGGAATGTCCTCAAACTCACCGGGGAAGGAGTCGCCGTCTCCGGGGAGGTGTCCTTCGTTATAAACACTGTACAAAACCATACCCAGAGCGTAGGTATCCATGGTCTCATTGGGTTCTGCCATGGCATCGCACAGCTCAGGGGGTGTATACGCACTGCGGCAGCGATCCGGAAGAATGGCATAGCTCAGCTCATCCAGAGCCAAAAGCCCCAGATCCCCCAACTGGAATTTCCGCTGAGGGGTGATGTAAATATTCTCCGGGCGCAGATTTTGATATAAGTATCCCGCTTTACGGCAAAGGGTGAGGGCAGCACAAAGGTCAATACCCAGATTTACCGCTTCCAGATGGGTCATAGAACCCCTGCGCATATAAGAAGCCAGTGTGGTGCGGTAAGGGCTTAAGATCCACAGATCCACGCCCACCTGTCCTTTTTCCTTTGGAGTAAGCTGATGGTCGTGGCACGGGGCAAAGCCTCTGGTCTGAGAAAGGCCCTTCAGCAGACCCAGCTCCGCCACCATATTCCGCGCCAGCTCCTCAAAATACGCCTGCGCCGCGACCTTGTCCACACAGGCACCGGTAAGAACCAACGCGTCCGCCTTCGTCTGGGACTCCGGAATGGATACGCGTTTCAAAATAAACTTTTCATTGGTTACGGAATGAACCGCGGGATAGCAGACCACTCCAAAACGATCGCTAAAGGGCTTCCCCAGAGCAAACTCGTCCAACAGGGGTGACACCTTTTTGATCTCCAGCAAGGCAACCGCCTCCTTCATACAGGTAGCTATCATATATCATAAGCGAAAACCGGAAAAATTGCAACAAAATTTATCCATAATTTATAAGAAAGATGTAGTTGTTTTATTGGAAAGAAAGTGTTATGATATAGGAAAAGCATTGATCACACCAAACGGAGGTAGAATACATTGAGTAAATTTATCTGTTGCGATATATGTGGAACGATTTATGATTCCGAAAAATCAGATTGCCCGATTTGCAGCAATGGTGATGCCGCCCCCCAAAAAGCAGAGGCCGCTCCTGTCCCTCTGGACACGGACGCGGATCTGGAAGCCTTTGTAGGCAGTCTCTTTGCCAGTGTCACCATGCCTTTTCCGGAGGAGGACGGAGAGGAGCTTACGCTTCCCGACCTGACCCCCACCGTGGATCTGCCGGAGGAAGAAGCATCCACCGAGCCCGAAGCAAAGTCCCCGGCTGTCCCCCCGCTGGATCACACCATGCTGTTCAGTCGTTCCGAGCTGGAAGCCGCCGCCGAAAAAAAGAAGCCCTCCGCTCCGGTGGAGGATGACCCGGAGGTTCTGGTGATCCCCCCCTTCGCTCCCCTGCGCCCTGTGGAGGACATTGAGGACGAGGGAGACGAGCCGGTCGAAGCCGCCGCAGCCGCAGTCTCCGGTGTCAGAGGAACTGTTCCCGATCTGGACGAAAGAACTGCCGCCCAGGAAGCTCCCCGGCGCAGACGAGAGAAATCTGCCGGCAAAAAGAAGGCAAAGGGAACCATTACCACCAGAGACAAGATCGTCTGCCTGATTTTGGGAACATTGGTGGTTTTGTTCGCCCTGTTTATCCTTTACCGCTTCCTCCTGCCGCATATTGGCACAGAGGAAACCCTGCCCACAGAGGAAACCCAGGGGCAGACGGAGCAGACCGAAGCCGATCTGCACTGCACCTCCATTCAGATCCCCAGCGAGCTGGTCTTTGATGAGGTTGGTCAGACCCTCACCCTGTCTGTAACCACCGACCCTGCGGATACCACCGACACCGTCACCTTCACCACAGACAATCAGCAGGTGGCAGAGGTGGATGAAAACGGACTTGTCACCTGCTATGGCTACGGTGAAGCCACCATTACCGTCACCTGCGGCAATGTTTCCGCCTCCTGCCTTGTAAAGTGCCCCGAGCCGGAAACTGAGCCTCCCACGGAAGCCACCGAGCCGCCTACGGAAGCGACCGAGCCTGAACCCACGGAAACAGAACCCGCCACCTTTGAGCCCACGGAGCTGGAGCTGAACCGCACCGATGCCACCCTTTTCAGCAAGGGCGAGACTTTCCGTCTGAAAGCGGGAGATTATACCGCCATCGTCACCTGGCGCAGCAGCAACACCAAGGTCGCCACCGTTGACAACTCCGGCAAGGTCACTGCCGTTGGTCCCGGCACTTGCCGAATTTACGCCTCCTACGGCGATCTGGAGGTATATTGCATCGTCCGGTGTGTCTTTGAGGAAGAAACCGATCCCACCACCGAAACCCAGCCCACAGAAGCAACCGAGCCTACAGAAGCTCCTGAACCCACGGAAGCACCCGAACCTACGGAAGCTCCCGAACCTACGGAAGCTCCCGAACCTACGGAAGCTCCTGAACCTACGGAAGCTCCTGAACCTACGGAAGCTCCTGAAC
>JAZNYB010000235.1:0-2510 GCA_045594185.1 Faecousia sp.
TTTCCGTGGAGAATGGAAAAATTGCCAATATCGCCGTGGCTTTCGGTGCTGTCGCTGACACCGTTCTCCGTTTCCCTGAAGCCGAGAAGATCCTTCTGGGCAAGACTTTGGAGGAAGCCAAGGCACTGCGGAGCGAGTTCCTTGCCGCTTACGGCGAAAAGCTGGAGCTGAAGCAGGGGCGTGTCTCAGCCGCTTACCGCAAGCAGGTATGCCTGAATCTGGTCGAGGCATTCTTGACCAAGTTTGACATTTAAGAACCCCGTTACTTAGGAGGCAACCTATGTATATCGTAAATATCAACGGAGTCAACTATGAGTCCGCTCACGACAAGAAACTCCTGACCTTCCTGCGGGATGACCTGCACCTCACCGCCACCAAGGACGGCTGCAGCGAAGGTGCCTGCGGTACCTGTACTGTTCTGGTAGACGGTGTTAAGGCAAGAGCCTGTGTCCAAAGTCTGAGCAAGCTGGAAGGCAAGAAGGTCCTCACCGTAGAGGGCATCGACCCCGAGGAAATGAAGATCTACGAGCATTGCTTTGCTGAGGCAGGTGCCGTTCAGTGCGGCTTCTGCATCCCCGGCATGATCATTTCCGCCAAGAGCCTGCTGGATGTGAACCTGAATCCCACCCGGCAGGATGTGAAGCAGGCAATCAAGGGTAACCTCTGCCGCTGCACCGGTTATAAGAAGATCGAAGATGCCATTTTGATGGCGGCTGAGTTCTTCCGGGAGAAGAAGGCGATCCCCGAGGCTTCCAAGACCTTGCATATGAATGAACACGCCAAGCGTATTGATGCCGCCGAGAAGGTCAACGGCACCGGCATTTTTGCTGACGACCTGTACTTCCCCGGTATGCTTTTTGCCAAGGGTGTTTACTCCAAGTACCCCAGAGCTATCATTGAGAAAATCGATGTATCCAAGGCTCTGGCTCACCCCGACTGCGTGGAGATCCTCACCAAGGCAGATGTTCCCTACAACAAGATCGGTCACATCAAGCAGGACTGGGATGTGATGCTGGGCGTAGGCGATACTACCAAGTATGTGGGTAATGTTCTGGCTGTGGTCGCCACAGACAAGAAGGAAAAGCTGGAAGAAATTTGCGCTCTCATCGAAGTGGAATACACCGTTCTGGAGCCCATTACCAGCCCCTTTGAAGCCCTCCGGGGTGATGCTCCCCTGATCCATCCTGACGGCAATGTAATGAGCCGGGCAAATCTGGTTCGGGGCAATGCCGACGAGGCTATCAAGAACTCCAAGTATGTGGTCACCCGGAAGTATAAGACCTCCTGGCAGGAGCATGGCTTTATGGAGCCGGAGTGCTGCGTAGCTCTGCCTGAGGGTGACGATGGTTTGCTGGTTTACACCACCAGCCAGTCTATCTACGATGTGCAGAGAGAATGTGCCCAAATGCTGCAGCTTCCCAGAGAAAAGGTTCACTGCCGTGCGCCTCTGGTCGGCGGCGGCTTCGGCGGCAAGGAGGATATGACCGTCCAGCCCTACGCCGCTCTTATGGCATGGGTCACCAAGCGACCTGTTAAGGTGAAGTACAGCCGTCAGGAATCTCTGGCATACCATGTCAAGCGCCATCCCATGGAGATGGAGTTCACCACCGCTTGTGACGAAAACGGTATCCTCACCGGCATGAAGGGTATCATTATTGCGGACACCGGCGCATATGCCTCTTTGGGCGGTCCGGTTCTCCATCGTGCCTGTACCCACGCCGCTGGTCCTTATAACTATCAGAATATCGACATTTTCGGTATGTCTGTATATACCAATAATGTGGTTGGCGGTGCCTTCCGTGGCTTCGGTGTCACCCAGAGCTGCTTTGCCACAGAAATGAACATTAACCTTCTGGCTGAGATGGTAGGCATTGATCCTTGGGAATTCCGCCGCCGCAACGCCATTAAGCCCGGCGATGTTCTGCCCAACGGTCAGACCGCCGACCCCAACACCAACATGGTCGCCTGTCTGGAAGCCCTGAAGGATACCTTCTACGCCCACCCCTACGCCGGTATCGCCTGCGGCTTTAAGAATTCCGGCACCGGTATGGGCAAGAAGGACATTGGTCGTGTGCTTCTGTCTGTGGAAGATGGCAAGGTGCATATCCGCACCGCCGCTTCCTGCATGGGTCAGGGCATCGGTCAGATGGTTCTCACGGAAATCTGCCATGTAACAGAGCTGGATCCTGCCCTGTTCTACTTTGAAACCGCGGACACCGTCCGTACTCCCGACTCCGGCACCTCCACTGCCTCCCGCCAGACTGTGGTCACCGGCGAAGCTGCCCGGAGAGCCGGCGAGAAGCTGGCAACCGCCCTTTCTCAGGGTAAGACTCTGGCTGATCTGGAAGGTCAGGAGTTCTTTGGTGAGTATTCTGTCCAGACCGATCCTCTGGGTGCCATCAAGGAGAACCCCGTGAGCCATGTTTCCTATTCCTACGGCGCACAGGTCATCATCCTGGACGAAGAAGGCAGGATCACCAAGGCTGTTTCCGCTTTCGATGTAGGTACAC
>JAZNYB010000236.1:0-9524 GCA_045594185.1 Faecousia sp.
TGTCAACGAAGGGCAAGGGGGCATCCATTTTTCCGGTAACGATGACAACCTTTCCCTCGTTTTCAGGCAGAACCTTTCCGTCTGCAAGGTAGACGGCATTTTCAATGATCCCTTGATTATCGTTGTTGCCGGACTTAATGCCCAAAAAAACAGCAAGCAAGGCGGCTATAACCAGAACGATACCAATAATTTTTTTCGCCATTGTGTTTCCCTCCCTGGATAAATGTTTTACTTTTACAAGATGCCGCCAATCAGCGGCTTTTCTTCTTGAGCAGCAGAACTGACAGCACACCGACTCCGGCACCCATAATCCCTATGACCACAATCAGAATCACAACCAAGGTATTATTGCCGCCATTATCCGGTGCTTTCTGGGTTGGTTTTTTATTTTCTGTTACCTGACCGGTAGTTATGGTGCTGTTCTGTGCTGTTGTAGGCTCTGTTTCGGTGTCCTGTGTGGGTGCTTCCGGGGACATGGTTTCTTCCACAGGCTCAGTAGGTTCTTCCGTCGGTGGCTCAGTTGCCTCCGATGGAGCCTCTGTAGGGGCTTCCGTTGGTGCCGGCTCTACGGTCACAATAAAGATTTCCATAGCATCTTCATAGGCGAGTTTGATTTTCTGCTCACCCAGAGTAACCAAGGCTTTTTGGGAATAGGTCAAATACTTTCCGTCGTAGGAATCCAGATAGCCCTCAGGCGTGTAAATGCGTACCCACAGACCCTTCATATCCAGCTTCTCCCCGGCGGTGTAGGTTATTTTTTGGGGAAGCCGCATGATCTCCATGGAGTATTGAGGGCCGGGCTCATAAATGTACAGCTCATATTCCATGGTGGTTGCGTATTCTGCCCCAAATTCCGGGGTGGCCATAATGACCACATACCAGAATCCAGCTTTGGTAGGGATTCCTTCGATCTCGCCGTGTTGGGTTAATGTCAGACCATCAGGCAGACTGCTGCGAAACAGGCTGTAGGTCACATCAGGATCGGTACATTCCAGCTTCTGGTAGTATTGCTCCCCCACTACGCCGTTGGAAATAAGCTTGGTCGTGATCTCGGGGATCAAAGCAGGGTTTCCTGTGTCAGGCACAGAAAAGGTCTTGCTGCGTAAAGAGCCAATCTGCTGGGTACGGTCTGCATCGCCATAAAGGGCAGCAACACAGTAGAACTGGCAGCCCTTGTCTTCTTCGGTCAAAGTCAGGCTGATACCATCGGCATAATAGCTGTCGTTTCGCATCCAGTAGTACTGCACATTACCTTCCAGCATAGCCATGACCAGATCCTCTGAGCAGTAATAATACACACTTTCTGCGGTCAGATCCTGATCTACAGTAACTGTGCCACCGGCTTCAAAAACACTGTCCGCAGTGAATATGATCTCTGCCTCTGCCGCCATGGAAGGGGTCACCAGACAGGCGACCACCACCAGACAAAGGATTAAACGAAATATCTTTTTCATGTTTCTCTCCTTGTAGTTATCCCTAGACCGCCATCACTTTTTGGCCTTTTTTCTGACAAGCAAAACGATGAGTACCGCAACAGCGGCACTAAGTATCACCGCCACCCCAATTAAAACTGCCACAAGTTTCGTATTGCCCCCGGAAGTCGTCTGGCTGGGCTTTTTATTTGCATTGTTCACCTTGCCGCTGCCACCATTGCCCTCGGGTTCTGCTGAGGGGGCTTCTGTAGGTGCTTCCGTGGAAGTTTCCGTCGGATTCTCCGTAGGGGCTTCTGTGGATATTTCTGTAGAGGCTTCCGTGGGCGGCTCAGTTGCCTCCGTGGGTGCTTCCGTAGGTGCTTCCGTGGGAGGCTCTGTAGGGGCAGCCACCACGGTTACGATAAAGATTTCCATAGCATCTTCATAGGTGAGTTTGATTTTCTGCTCACCCAGAGTAACCAGGTTTTTTTGAGAATAGGTCAAATACTTTCCATCGTAGGAGTCCAGATAGCCGTCCGGCGTGTAAATGCGCACCCACAGTCCCTTCATATCCAGCTTTTCCCCGGCCGTGTAGGTTATTTTATTGGGAAGCCGCATGATCTCCATGGAGTACTGAGGGGTAGGCTCGTTGACGAACATCTCATAAATTTCAGAGGTTGCGTAGTCACTGCCGGTAGCGGGGGTAGCCAAGATCACAATATGGAAGAAACCCGTTTCGGTAGGCGTTCCCTGAATAATACCATCAGGGGTCAGAGTCAGTCCATCAGGCAGCTCGGTATTGAACAGGCTGTAAGTAACCGTGGGGTCGGAACACTCCAGCTTCTGGTAGTAGGGCTCGCCAATGGTGCCGTCAGGAATACTCTTGGTAAGAATCTCAGGGGCCATGGTCACACTGCCCGCGTCGGCTACGGTGAATTTCTGACTGTAGATGTTATCGATCAGGTCGGTCATTTCCGCATCCCGGAAGATCGCAGCAATCACATAGTATTCACAGCCCTCGTCATTTTCCGTAAGGGTCAGGGATGCTCCGGTTGCCACATCGAAGCCGTTGCGGATCCAATAATACTGAACATTTCCTGCAAGGTATCCCTCCAGTAGTTCATCCAGACCGTTAGCCCGCAGAGTTCCGGCGGTCAGAATCTTGTCAATGGTCACGGTTCCTCCTACAGCGAAGATGCTGGTGCCATTAAAAATGACTTCTGCATCTGCTGCCATGGACGGAACTACCAGGCAGGAGATCAACACCAGACAAAGAATCACACTAAGTATCTTTTTCATGTTTCTCTCTCCGTTATCATGTAAGATTTTTAGGATGCTGTCCCTTCATTCAAGGAGCGGCATCCGGCTCTGTGGATACAAGGAACCGGGACATGGGTTCCCATCCGATGTTCATATCCTCCGGAATCACATCCATTCCAACATACAGCTCGTTAAACCGTTCATCGTACAGCAGGTTATAGCTCATAGTTCCGGCAAACTCCCGGAAATCCACGGTCAGCACTGCAAAGCCCTCGTCATAGCTCAGTTCCCATGTGGCTTCCGGGAAGGTGTAGTCCTCCTCATCCAAACCATCGTTCCATCGTACAAAGAGGGTGTCCTCGTGGAATGTTACCTGATAAAAAGCTTCCCGGCCGTCCTTGAGATAGCCGAACCAACCCCAGGCGTTGCCAATCAGGGTTTCTGTTGTGGGAAGCTTCCAACCCATATCCTTCATTTGGCGATGGTCAGCCATGAGCAGCTCTTTGTAAGGCGTAAAGTCAAAGAACCGTTCCTCCCAGTTATCATTGAGCAGGGGTTCCGGACAGGTCATGTCGTTGAGGGCAGGATACCAGACCACTTCCCCGGAAGGACCGGTGATGCTCAGTTGGGTATCAGGCTCCCAACCGCCGCTGTTGCAGAACAGCAAAATGGGATCGCCGCACTCGCTGCGGTAGATCACTTCGTCGTAAAGGGCTTGTCCGGTGCTGTCATCCCACACCCCCCGGTTTACGGCTACAGTGGCATCCTCGTCCAGAGGCACAATGCAGTACAGGTCGCCCCATTCGCCCACGATGTTTTCCTCCGGGATCTGCAGCAGGAAGGGCAGATCCTCACAAAGCCAGCAAGCCCGCTCTTTCAGGATCTTGTACGGGTCTACCGGAATCTGCATATCCTGGGATTCGTGATAGCCGAAGTATGCCACCGCAAACAGCTCCGGCGTGCCGATCATAGCCTGCCGCAAACTGGTTAGTGTGGGGTCATATTCCATTTGGATGGGTTCGGTAATGGGTTCGGTAACAGGCCCGGTTGCAAGCTCCGTAGCAGGTTCAGTAGCAGGTTCAGTAGCAGACTCGGTTTCCTGCACAGAGAGAGAAGGCTTGGGCTTCTTTTCTCCCTGAGCCTTGGTTTCTTCCGGCGTGCCCGGATGATTGCCGCAGCCTGCCAGCAAGAAACCGCTGATAAGTAAAACGATGATGGCTTTCCATAGACTGTTTTTCATCTTGCACATCATATAGATCCTCCTTATATTGTCACCCGCAGAACACCCTCGGCTCTGTGGTGGGTTTATTGAACGACCAGTCTGCCATTGTCCCAACGATCCAGATTCTGGTGAACGGAAAGATACTCGTCCAAAATCTCCCGGCAAGAGGTTGCCACCGTCTTGGGATTGCCATTCTCCGTCACTTCTTTCAAAGACACGGAAAAGAATTCTTCCAAATTCATAAAGTGGTAGTGCTGCAAGCCGATCTTATAGATTCGGTCATCTTCCACCGGCTTGCCGTGGAGGGAGAACTCCAGGAAAGAATGGCTCGCTCTGTCATAGACCACACGCATACCATCAGACAGTTGATAAAACTCACTATGCGCGCCTTCCCACACTTCATCGCGAAGCATGAACCGGAGCATTTGCTTAAACTGCTTGCCGGTTATCCGCAGCAGGTACACTGCATCATCATAGGGGAAACACTCCGCCAAATCCGACAGCAGCACAATGGGGCCCAGCTCCGTCCCCCGCACACTGCCGGAACCCAGCAGCATAACATCCAAACCCAAACTTTCCTGCAGAATGTCAGCCAGAAGATTCCCCAGTTCCGTTTCCCGGTATCGGGAGGGATGGGTCAGACGGCGTTTCAGGCGAGTGACCATGCGGCTGTATTTCTTTTCCGTAGTGGACTTGTAGTAAACAAGCACTTCTTCCAGTGCGGGATCTCTGGGGCAGTTTTCGCTGGTGATGGGGATACTCTGCCAGCGATAGCTGTGCAGACAGTTCCGGTCGGTATCAATTTCCAGATCAAATCTGCCGATCTGGTCGGTTCCGGTGCCTGCCTGCGCAATGAGAATTCCGTTGACAATCTCCGGCTGCTCTATAAAGGTATGGGAATGACCACCGATGATCATATCTACCCCCAGAGCAGGATCCAACTGGGCTGCCAGCTTTTTATCTTCCTCAAATCCGATGTGGGTCAGCAGCACGGTGCAGTCTATATCCAGAGCGTTGTATGCGTTGCAGATGCAGGCAACCTCCTGCGCCGCCTCGTTGATATCCACAAAACTGCCGATGAGAGATTCATTTTTTGCCTGCGCCAGAACCAATTCCGTTAAGATGCCAATGAACAAAATCTTCATGCCATCTACTTCCGCTATGTAGTGGGGCTTAAAGAGCCGGGCGTTATTGGTCTTAATGTGCAGATTCGCATTGATAATAGGGAATTTTGCACACTTTTCAATGAACAGCAGGTGGGCAATTCCATAGTCCGTTTCGTGGTTGCCGATGGTTGCCACATCCGGAGCAAGCATATTCATAATCTCAATGGTAGACAAGCCCCGAAATTCCGAGTCAATGACCGAACCCCGGAACATATCTCCGGCGATGCAGTAGAGGGTATTCTTTTCCTCTCTGCGCACTTTGCTCACATAGCCTGACAGCATGGATACACCGCCAATCAAGCGGTCGTTATCCTCCTCTGCCAAAAAATCTCCGTGCATATCATTGGAATGCAGAATTGTCAGTTTTTTAATGTTCGCCACGGTGATGCACCTCTTTGTTTGGAATATGACGATTTTAATCGTCACGGGAAAACCATGGACGAAATCCATAGCTTTCCTGTAAAGATCAAAAGGTAAGGGGAAGCGGCGGGTTGCCCCGCCACTTCCTTGGGTATCGGCTTATGGGTTATCTTTTGGGAAGAACGGTAACTACATCTGTCTGGAGAGCCTGACCCTGGGCATCACGCACAACGCACCAAATGTGGATGTCCCGATAGTCCTCCAGCATATAGTCATTGAACTCATAGGAGAAGGTGTGTCTTGTAGCCTTGGTCTTATAGGAGAAGGTGCTGTCTGCACCGTCCAGTCGCACATGCCATTCATAGGTAAAGGGAGCATTGGCACCCTTCACGGTTACGGTAAAGGTAGCATCCTCCTGAGAATACTCCATCTGATAATCCTTGGGGTTTGCCAGAAGCTGCAGCTTGCCCTGGTTGATCCATCTTTGCAGGAAGGTAACGATCTGACCACGGGTACAGTTTGCCTTGGGGGAGAACTTGGTGGCAGAAGTGCCGGCAGTGATGTTGTTTTCTACAGCCCAGAGAACCGCATCATAGAAGTAGTCATCGGAAGCAACATCCACAAAGGGGTTGTTTGTGCCGGTAACGGTGGGTTCACCCGCAAGACGCCACAGGAAGGTTACGATCTGGGCACGGGTACAAGTATTCTTGGGACCAAACTTGGTAGCGGACACACCTGCGGTGATACCCTTATCCACAGCCCAGAGAACTGCATCGTAGAAATAGTCATCGGAATCTACATCTACAAAGGGATTCTGGATGCCTTCCACAGAGGGCTCGCCGGCGGCACGCCACAGGAAGGTTACGGCCTGGGCGCGGGTGCAGTTCGCCTTGGGGGAGAACTTGGTGGAAGAAGTACCGGCAGTGACACCGCTGGTCACAGCCCATGCAACCGCATTATAGAAATAGTCATCAGATTCCACATCCGTGAAGGGATTTACAAATACATCTTCAATAATCAGGTCAAAAACGTAGACATATCTGCCTTCAGACCGGGCGACACGGGTTGTAGGAAGCATACCGTTGCACTCTACCACGGTATTTTGGTCGAAGGAATAGCCATCCAGAGCGCGGATCTCAACACCCAGCAGCAGTCTGTCCTTGCCCACATGCTTCTGGGCATCATAGTTGCCCATGTACTCGCCTGAGCGGTCGCTGTTCAAGACGTACTGGACCCGGGTGACCTCGATGCCCTCAGGGGCGGTGCCGGTTCTGTCGGGGGTTGCGCCGTGAACGGGCTCGTCAATGTCTGTGATAACGATCTTGCTGAAATAGCCGGGCTTTTCGGAAATGGTGCAGGGGAAGTAAATTTCATATTGAGTCTTGGTGTAGTTGGTGTTATATGCGTAGACACCGATGCCCTGCCAGGTAAGCAGATGGATGAAACCGGTGGAATTAAACAGAGGATCCACATGGAACAGCACCCGCAGGTAAACACCCTTGGCATTGTAGCTGGTGTCGAAGGTAGCATCGGGATAGGTCAGATATTGGGAGCCTTCCCTGTATGCAAAGTTGCACTCGTCCACGATCAGACCGGTATGGGTGAAGCTGCCGCTGGCAGCGGTAGAGGCACCCTGCACAGGGAGCTTGGGTCCCACAAACTGCTGTGCGGTGGTGATGTCTGCACTATTCAAGACGATCTGGCCTATAACCTTCAGCTCGCAACCATCCTCAGAAACATAGGCTGCCTGCTCCTGACCGTTTACGGTAACCTTGCCAACATAGGTTCTGCTGGTATCACCCTTATGCTCGTAGCCATAGCCGCTCAGCCGGTTAAAGATAATTCGATAGCTTACGGTCTGACCCGCAGTAACGGTGCTGGGCAACTTCTCGCCGGGGCGATACTGGACACCACCAACGGTAACATAGAAATCGTTGTAAAGAACGCCGCTGGGAGCGGACTTGACAGTGGGGGTGGAGAGGGTCTTGGTGGTAACGATAACACCGACGAGGTCAATATTGCCAGTAATATGGACAGCTTCCTCTTGGGTTTCCGCAGCCTGGGCCCCCACAGGGATCATGCCACAGAGCATTACAAGGCAAAGCAGCATGCACATGATTTTTTTCAGCATTTTATTGCTCCTTTCGCATTTTGCTTTATTTCGCTGACGGAAGCGGCAGCGAACCACCGCTTCCCGTTTTATTATTTCTCTCAGAAGCCGGAGATCTTAAAGGCGATCAGCTCATCAGCAGACTTATCCTGACGCTCGTCAACCATAATCACAAGGATGCTGCCATCCTCGGTCACGCTGGCATCGCAGGGCCAGGGGTAGCCGGTGCCACACAGGTCGGACAGATCGCAGGAACCAATGTAAGTGCCGTCAAAAGTGTAGAGAACAATTTCACGCATATTGCCATCTACCAAAAGGAAACCATTTTCCGTGGAGGTGGCAAAGGTGATGCTGCCTAAACCGCTGCCGTCGCTGTCTTGCAGCGTAGCCTGCAGTTCCATCTTATCGTTGTACACAAACACCCGGTGACTGTTGTCAGTGGCGGAGCTGCCGCAAGCAAACAGATAACCATTGGCATCGATAGCCGCGTGGCTGATAGACTTTACTTCAGGCAGGGTGACAGGCTCAGTTGTCATAATGCCATCGGCAAAAGACAGCTTCGTAATATCGGAGCCGGTAAACCAGCTGATGCCCCAAGTGCCATTGGGATGGATCGCGACATTCTTTACATCCTCATAGGAGGCAAGAATGGTGCTGCCGTCCCACTTGATCAGGGGAGACACCAAATAAGAGCACCAAACAGACCCGTCGTCCGCAGGCTCTACATACTCATAATTCCTGCCCAGATCGTGTTCTGCCTGGAAGGTCAGAGTAGTACCATCATAGGAGTAGGTGGAAGGTACACCACTGCTAGAAATGTACACGGTACTTCCTGCTACCGCTACATTATGATTGAAGGTCTCATAGGTGATGATGTTCTCCGCAAAGGGGATCTGCACACTGCTGAGGGTGTAGGTGCCAACCACAGCTTCGCCGGGTTCCACTGCATAAGGGGCACCTTCCCAAGGCCAGGGGGCATCCACATTGTCGCCATCAGCAATGGTGAAGTTCAGGCTGTTCATAACGCTGGTTACAGCCTCATGGGAGACATCGCCATCAATCATAATTTCCACATCCACACCGGCACTGAACTGACGCATGAAATAGTGATGGTATTCGTCGTCAGAATCATCCAGCAGGAATTCCAGACCACCTACATTGGTGGTGGGGTAGGCGTTGTTGACGGCATATTCATACTCGCTCATTTCTGCACCCCGCAGATTGCTGCGGAAATTATCGTGGTCGGTCTCCATGGCTCTGACCCGGAACCACACCAGCTCATCGTCTGCATCGTCGGGGTCAGGAATAATCATGGTAAGCATGGATCGATTGTCGCTCTCGGACAGGGCATCTTCCTCCAGTGCCCACACTTCAGGGTCATAGCGCAGGCTCCAACGGCTGGTTTCCACCAATTCTCCGGTTTGTTCTGTAACCGGGGGCTGGGTGGCCTCCGTAGGTGTCGGCTGAGCAGGTTCGGTCACCTTAGGCTCGGTTCCCTTGGGTTCGGTTTCTGTTGGGTCGTCACCGCCGCAGGCCGTCAAGCTCAGCAGCATGATTGCAACTAAAAGCAGGGAAATCCATTTTTTCACAGCGATTACCTCCTAACGCTTTTCAAATAGATGTGCTGTGGGTGAGTAATTTCTTATTTTTCAAAGGGAGCCAGAGCGGCATCGGCCTTTCTGATCCATTCGGTGCGGTCGCCATATACGGAGGCATCCAGCGCGCCCATGGTCTGAGCTGCCTGCGCCTCATCCAGAGTGCCGTCTTTTGCGGCCTTTGCGGCAGCGGCAAAGGACTTGATGGCATTAAGCTGCCGCTTGGCGTTCTTGAAGGAGTTACCCAGGGTCTTTTGGATACCAAAGAGGGTATCAAAATACTTTGCCAGGCTCTCGTAGCTCTTGCTGTTGGCAACTTCCAGCTGGAAGGTATACAGTCCGGCGGTGTCCTTAAAGGACATGATGCAGTATTCCTTGGTTTCGGTCTTACCTTCGGAG